>DASZKQ010000223.1:0-2735 GCA_035552835.1 Mycobacterium sp.
TTATCGACGGCACCGGAATCCGTGTCGCGGCGCGGTCGCAGTTCTGTTCGCAGCCGTCGACGGACAGCACGCCCGGTGCCAGCACAGACATCGCCACGCTCGCCATGGCCAGCAGGCCGAACGCCCACCGCCACGCGCCGAACTGGGCGAAAATACCGCCCAGCGCAGGGCCGAACAGCGCACCCACGCCCCACATCGCTGACGCCATGGCCGCACCGCGGCTCCACAACGAGCGCGGCAGGACGGCGTTGATCACCGCGAAGCTCAGACCGCACAGCAGGCCGCCCGCTAGCCCTTGCAAAAACCGGCCCGCCAACAAGATCTCCATGTTCGGCGCCGCTGCGCATACCAGGCTGCCAGCACCCAACACCGCGAAACCCAGCAGATACGACACGCATGAGCCCACGCGGTGCAGGAACGAATTCACGGTCGCCGCCGCAACCACCGACCCGACGAGGTACAGAGTCGTCACCCACGAATACATCCGCTCGCCGCCGATCTCGCTGACCGTGCTAGGCAGCATGCTGATCGTCAGGAACTCGTTGGTGGAATAGAGCACCACGCCCCCGGCGACCACAGCCGACGTTCGCAGATACCGGGTGCTCCACAACGCACGCCAATGGCCGGTGGTGAATTTCTGTTGATCTATTAAATGCACCACCGCTGGCCCACTAAACCATGCTTGGGCTTAGGAGTCGAACGGCCTTGGAAGGTGCGTCGGCATCTCTGTCAAACTAATTCAACGCGATCGACGCACGGACCTGGACGTTCGATTTGTCTCATCGGCGAAGTTAAAAGGCCCGTGTCCGGCTCCTCCTCAGCCCGCCACGCGGGCTGCATCGTCGCCGACTCGAGCCGATTGTCCAGCTCCTCCTCAGCCCGCCACGCGGGCTGCATCGTCGCCGGACGAACGCAGTCGCCTACCATCGTCCCTCGTGCCCCCCGGCGAAAGTGAGCGATCGACGCGTCAGCTCGCGCGGTGGATCGCCGTCGTCGCGGGGATCGTCGGCGTGCTGCTCTGCGGCGTGGTTCCACTGCTTCCGGTGAAGCAGACCACTGCGACAATCCTGTGGCCGCAGGGCCTGACCGGCGACGGCCACGTGACCGATATCAGTGCACCGCTGGTGGCCGGGGCGCCGCGAGCACTGGACATTTCCATCCCATGCGCGGCGATCGCTACCCTGCCCGCCGACGGCGGCCTGGTGCTCTCGACGCTGCCGGTCAACGGCTTTGAGACCGGCAAGCACGGGCTGTTCGTCCGGGCCAACAAGGACGCCGTCGTCGTGGCGTTCCGCGACTCGGTTGCCGCGGTGGCGGCCCGCTCGACGGTGGGCTCCGGCGCCTGCCGAGTGCTGCACATCTGGGCCGACGCCGGCGTTGCGGGTGCAGACTTCGTCGGGATACCGGGCGCCGCAGGCACTCTTCCGCCGGAGAAGAAACCACAGGTCGGCGGGATCTTCACCGACCTGAAAGTGCCTGCGCAGCCGGGATTGTCGGCTCGCGTCGACGTCGACACCCGGTTCATCGTCGCCCCCACCATGCTCAAGAAAGGCGTGATGGCCCTGGGCGGGCTCGCGGTATTGACCTCGATCGTCGCGCTGGCTTTCCTCGACCGGAGGTCGGGGCGGCGGATGCCGCGCAACTGGGGACGCTGGCTGCGAGTCGGGGTCGCGACCTGGCTCGCCGACGTGGGTGTGATTGCGACGCTGCTGCTCTGGCATGTCATCGGCGCGATCTCGTCGGATGACGGCTACAACCTGACGATCGCCCGCGTTGCCGGGCAGGCCGGATATCCGGCCAACTACTACCGGTTCTTCGGGACTACCGAGGCGCCTTTCGACTGGTATCCCGCGGTGCTGGCGCACATGGCATCGGTGAGCACCGCCGGGGTATGGATGCGGCTACCGGCCACGCTGGCCGGAATCGGGTGTTGGTTGGTCATCAGCCGCTACATGTTGCGTCGTCTGGGCCCGGCTAAGGGCGGGCTGGGCGCCAACCGGGTGGCGGTGTTGACCGCCGGCGCGGTGTTCCTCGCCGCCTGGCTGCCGTTCAACAACGGCTTGCGGCCCGAGCCGCTGATCGCCTTGGGCGTGGTGCTCACCTGGGTGCTGGTAGAAAATGCGATCGCTACCCGGCGACTGGGGCCCGCGGCGATGGCGATCGTGCTGGCGACGTTCACCGCGATGTTGGCGCCCCAGGGATTGATCGCGATTGCCGCGTTGCTCACCGGCGCGCGAGCGATCGCCCGGATGATCGCGCAGCGCCGGGCCGCCGACGGTCTGTTGGCGCCCTTGGCGGTGTTGGCGGCGTCGTTGTCGCTGATCACCATCGTGGTGTTCCGCGCACAGACGCTGGCCACCGTCGCCGAGTCGGCCCGCATCAAGTACAAGGTCGGCCCGACGATCGCCTGGTACCAAGACTTCTTGCGGTATTACTTCCTCACGGTCGAGAGCAACTCTGACGGCTCGATGACCCGGCGCTTCGCCGTGCTTGTGCTGCTGTTCTGCCTGTTCGGGGTGCTGGTGGTGCTGCTACGGCGCGGCCGGGTGCAGGGACTGGCCAGCGGCCCGGCCTGGCGGCTAATCGGGACGACCGCGCTGGGCCTGCTGCTGTTGACGTTCACGCCCACGAAGTGGGCCATCCAGTTCGGCGCGTTCGCCGGACTGGCCGGCGCGCTCGGCGCGGTCACCGCGTTCACCTTCGCCCGCATCGGCCTGCACAGCCGACGCAACCTG
>DASZKQ010000224.1:0-3848 GCA_035552835.1 Mycobacterium sp.
ACCTCCACGAAGAATCGACTACCAACCCTAAACACTGCGGATACTGGCATTGTGCGATATAGCAAGTATCCGAATAGCCGAGAGTGAGGTAAACGGCCCTCATTCTCGGTCAGCGTATCTGCAAGTTGACGGAGCCCAGGATCTCGGCCACGTTCTTTTCGTGGTGCAGCAGGACGGCGGCCTGGGCGCGGACCGCTGTAAACGCCGCGTTCGGCGCATAGGTGGTCGAGGATCTCTTCCTACTACCTATAAGGTAGAGCCAAATCCCTTGCCGCAGTTTATTATCCTAGCGCCCGGCCCCTTGCCTGAGCGCGAGCTTCTCCACCGCGCGTGTTGTGTTTGCCGCGGTTTGGTAGGCGGCCGCGCGGACCTTGTCTCAGGTGTTCTTGGCGAGGAAGCGGCCGCGCACAATAGAAGACAAGGCTCGGCGATGTCGATGCCATGCCGGAATCCATGCGCCGGCTAGGTGGACTTTTACGGAATCTCTACACCCTTCGAGCCGCCGCAGAATGTCGATCGAAACTAGGCTCGCTGATCGTGCCGTCACCGACATCTTTGCTCAAGCGGCTGGTTTTGGGGCGGCCGTTCCGCAGCGACCGACTCGGCAGCACCCTGCTGCCAAAACGGATCGCACTGCCGATATTTGCCAGCGACCCGCTGTCCTCGGTCGCGTATGCGACCCAAGAAATCCTGTTGATCTTGACCCTCGGCGGGCTGGCCTACCTGCACCTGACACCGTGGATCGGCGCGGCGGTGGTGGTGCTGCTTGCCGTGGTGGTGCTGTCTTATCGCCAGGTAGTTCAGGCCTACCCCAGCGGGGGTGGATCGTACGAGGTCGCCTCCAAGAACCTGGGCCCGCTCGCGGGACTCGTGGTGGCCTCCGCACTGCTGGTCGACTACGTGATGACGGTGGCGGTATCCGTCGCCGCGGGCGTGGACAACATCATCTCGGCGATCCCCGAGCTGAATCCGCATCGCGTCGGCATCAACGTCGCCTTCATCCTGGTGTTGACCGCGATGAATCTGCGCGGGGTCCGTGAATCGGGGCGGGCATTTGCCGTCCCGACCTACGCGTTCGTCGCCGGCGTCATGCTGATGATCGGAATCGGTTTATTCCGAACGCTGATCGGGGATGCACCGCAGGCCGAGAGCGCAAATTACGGCATTCAGGCCGAGCACGTGGGGCTCACTTCCCTGGCTCTTGCGCTTCTGGTGCTGCGTGCCTTCTCCTCGGGCTGCACCGCCCTCACCGGTGTGGAGGCCATCTCCAACGGTGTGCCCGCGTTCCGGAAACCCAAGTCACTCAACGCTGCCCGGACCATGACCGCCATGGGTGTGCTATCTATCACCATGTTCGCCGGGGTGACCGCGCTCGCGCTGATCGCGCACACCCGCGTCGTCGAAAACACCTGCGACCTCATCGGATTCCCCGGCGACTGCGCAAATCACGCGCAGCGCACCGTGATCGCCCAGATCGCCGCGGCCGTGTTCGGGAACAACAGCATCATGTTCTTCTACATGCAGGCCGCAACGGCGCTGATTCTGGTCCTGGCGGCGAACACCGCCTATAACGGATTTCCCTTGCTCAGTTCGATCCTCGCGCGGGACCGCTATCTGCCCCGGCAGCTCCACACCCGCGGTGACCGGCTGGCCTATTCGAACGGCATCATCCTGCTCGCGCTGATCGCCGGAGGTTTGATCTACGCGTTCGACGGTTCGGCGACGCGGCTGATCCAGCTCTACATCGTCGGGGTGTTCACCTCCTTCACGCTGTGCCAAGCGGGCATGGTCCGGCACTGGAAACGGGCACTGGCCGACGCCGCCACACCCGCGGAGCGGCTCAGGATTCACCGCGCGCGGGCCATCAATGCGTTCGGCGCCGGTTTCACCGGTGTCGTATTGGTGGTGGTCATGGTCACCAAGTTCACCCACGGCGCTTATCTGGTTGTCATCGCGATCCCGGTGCTCTGCGGCATGATGCACGCAATTCAGCGGCATTACGCGGCCGTCCGCACCGAACTTCGCACCGACATCGACGACGACCGAGTGCTGCCGAGCAGGGTGCACGCTGTTGTGCTTATTTCGAACTGGCACAAAGCAACGCAGCGCGCGCTCATGTTCGCAAAGGCGACCAGACCCGACACACTGACCGCCCTCACCGTGAACGTCGACGACGACGACACCAGGGCACTTCTTCAAGAGTGGGAAAAACTCGACATCGGCATTCCGCTCAAGGTCATCGAGTCGCCCTACCGTGAGATCACCCGACCCCTCGTCGACTACATCAAGAAGGTGCGAAAGACCGGGCCCCGCAACGTCGTCAACGTCTACATTCCCGAATACATGGTGGGTCGCTGGTGGGAGAACGTGCTGCACAACCAGAGTTCGCTGAGGCTCAAAGGACGGTTGTTGTTCGAACCGGACGTGATGGTGACCAGCGTGCCCTGGCAACTGCGCTCATCGGAACATCGTGATCTCGCGGCCGTCCAGCACACCCCTGGCGAAATCCGCAGGGGCATTAACCCGTCCGCGCCTCGCTGAACGCCGGCGCCGTCAGGTGTTGTGAGCGAGGAAGCGGCGGAACAGCGGCCAGGCGACGGCCAGGTTGTAGACGACGCCGACGAGAAGGTACGGCCACCAGGTGCCGTGGTCGCTGGCGACCCAGAACGCCTTGGCGGCCCAATACGGTGGCAGCACGCCGAAGGCGAGGTTCCAGCCGGAGTCGATGAACCACGGCAGACAAGGCAGGCCGGAGATGAACATGCCCAAGGCGCGGAGCATGGCCAGGCCCTGGATCTTGTTGCTCGCCACCGCGACGATCAGCAGCAGGCACACGACCGCTGAAAGCCCACCGAGCAGCCCAATCGGGATCAGCGACGGGATCAGGGCAGGCGCCAATATCCCGCTGAACGACATGGTTGCGACAACATAGACGGTCGTCACCACCATGACGGTGGCCGCACGATAAGCGAAGAAGGTCGATAGCGGGACCGGGGTCGCGCGCAGCGCGGTCAGGGTTCCGGCATCGACCTCATCCAGCACCAGGAATGAGGCCAGCCCGCCGGCGATGATGATGCTCGTCAGCAGCAGGAACGCGGTGAGGACCAGCGGGAAGTACGGAACCAGGTCAAACCCGTAGCGGTCAGCCAGCATCTGGGTGACGCGTGGGGTGAGTAGCGCGACGCCGGTGGTCCAGATGACGGGGGCTACCACGACCATGACCAGCAGCGGGTCGCGGTAGGTGCCGCGAATGTCGTTGCGCCCGAACGCGGCCAGCGCCCGTACCCCAGCCATCACAGCCCGCCTCTCGCGATCACGTAGCGTCCGAACACCGCCTTGGCAGCCCAACATAAGCCCGCCACGCACACCGGGGGGTACACCACCGCGTACCCGGCCTGCCACGGCGTCAGGGTCACCTGATCGAAGGCCGCCCCGAACAGCAACAGCGGTCCCTGCGTGGGAATCAGGTACAGCACAGGAGTCGGCCACACGCCGGAGTAGTGCAGTACCGGCAGATTCATCACCGTCAGCGGGATGGTCGCCGCGAGGAACCAGTCGCTGACCGAGGTGAACGGCAGCGAGGTGGTGAACCCCACCAGAAGCATCAGCAGCGTGCCGAGCACCAACCCAGCCACCAACAGCGCCGGACGGTATCCGACGCCGTGGGCGACCGTGGCCACGACCACCGCAACGAACAGCGAGACCAGCAGCAGCACAGTCAGTTTGGCAGCCAGGTATTCCCAGAATCGCAGCGGCGTGGAGATGAGCGCGCCGAGCGTGCGCTCCTGCTTCTCGAAGAACACCGTGCCCGCGATGAAGAAGAATCCGATGATGCAGGTGTCGCCCAG
>DASZKQ010000225.1:0-2730 GCA_035552835.1 Mycobacterium sp.
GACGCGGGCATCGTGGGCGCGCGCTGCGGCTGATGGAGCAGGTCTTCGGTGGCGGCCATCAGCAGGTCGGGTCGCTCGGTGAGCGCCACCACCAGCAGCGCTGTGCGGCTGAGATTGAACCGGGCGTCGTCGTGGCTGACCTGCGCAGGCAGCAGCACCCGGGCCTCCTCCGTCGACGAGCGTTGCTCGGGAATGGCGGGGAACAAGTGAATGTCGGGATGTAACCGCAGCGGCACCGCCGCGAAGCGGGGAGGATCGCCGCTGCGGTCGGTCCACGACACCACGGCGCCGCCCAGCACCGCCGCCGCGGCGTTGTCGGGATGCCCTTCGAATTCCGATGACAACTGGATCAGCTGGTCCTGGCTCAACGGACTCGAATCCGTTTGTGCGACAAGCCCATTAACCGCCGCAAGGCCGCCTACCACCGCCGCAGCCGACGAGCCGAGACCCCGCGAGTGCGGAATGGCGTTTCGACACCACACTTTCAAGCCGGGCGCGCTGACGCCCGCCGCCCGTAGTCCGCACTCGACGGCGCGAACCACCAAATGGCCTGAGCCGAGCGCCAACTCCCCGGCGCCCTCGCCGTCTACTTCGACGATCAGACCGGAATCGGTTGTCTCGACGATGATTTCGTCGTAGAGATTCAGCGCCAGTCCGATACTGTCGAAGCCCGGGCCGAGGTTGGCGCTGGACGCCGCGACGACCGAACTGGCCAGCAGCCCGGCAGGCAGCATCTGGGTACTCAGGCCTGATGAGCGGCGACCCGCTTCGCCCGGCTGCGCCGCGCTTGCGATCGCCACTAGACGAGCCCCAGTTTCGCGACAACGGCGACGGGGTCGACGGGCACCGGCGACACGGTGGGCATGTCTCGCAGCGCGGTGTCGGGATCCTTGAGGCCATTGCCGGTCACGGTGCACACCACCGTGGATCCCGGCGCCACCCAGCCGTCCTCGACGGCCTTGAGAAGACCGGCGATGCTTGCCGCCGACGCCGGTTCCACGAAGACGCCTTCGGTAGTGGCCACCAGGTGATATGCGGCCAGGATCTCGTCGTCGGTGGCGGCCAGGAACCGTCCCTTGGACTGCTGTTGCGCCTCGACGGCCGACGCCCACGACGCCGGTGAGCCGATGCGGATCGCGGTGGCAATCGTCTCGGGCTGGCTCACCGGTTCGCCGAACACCAACGGCGCTGCGCCGGCCGCCTGGGTACCCAGCATCCGCGGCAGCTTGTCGATGACGCCGTCGGCGTGATATTCGGTGTAGCCCTTCCAGTACGCGGTGATGTTGCCCGCGTTGCCGACCGGTAGGGCGTGTATGTCCGGCGCGACGCCCAGGGCGTCGACGATCTCGAACGCCGCCGTCTTCTGGCCCTCGATGCGCAGCGGGTTGACCGAGTTGACCAATGAGATCGTTGGGAAGTCGGCGACGATCTTGCGGGCGAGTTCCAGACAGTCGTCGAAGTTGCCGTCGATCTGGATGACCTTGGCGCCATGCATCACGGCCTGTGCCAGCTTGCCCATCGCGATCTTGCCCTGCGGGATCAGCACCGCGCAGGTGATGCCGGCCCGGGCGGCGTAGGCCGCCGCCGACGCCGAGGTGTTCCCCGTCGACGCACACAGCACGGCCTGCTGACCGCGGGCCACCGCGTCGGTGACGGCCATCGTCATGCCGCGGTCCTTGAACGAGCCGGTGGGATTGAGGCCTTCAACCTTGAGATGAACCGTGCACCCGGTCTTCGCGGAAAGCCTGGTTGCCGGTAGCAGCGGGGTGCCACCCTCGAGCAGGGTAACCGGAGCCCAGTCGTCGCCGACCGGCAGCCGATCCCGGTAGGCCGCGATCACACCCGGCCACGGCTGATGGGTGTTGGTCTTGGCGGCGCTTGCCGAACTCATTCGCTGGTTCCTTCCAGCCGCAGGACGCTGGCCACACTCTGTACCACGTCGAGGTCGGCCAGCGCGTCGACGGTTTCGGACAGTGCGGCATCGGTGGCGCTGTGAGTGACTACCACGATGCGAGCACCCACCCGTTGTCCGCCTTCCCCGACCACGCCTTCCTGGCGAACTTCGGCAATGCTGACTTCGCGCTTGGCGAATTCCGCTGCGACCGAGGACAATACGCCCGGTTTGTCCGCGACGTTCATGCTCACGTAGTAGCGGGTGGAGATGAAACCCATTGGCGCGATCGGAAGTTGGGCGTACTTGGACTCCTTCGGCCCCCGGCTGCCCAGCACCCGGTTGCGGGCCGCCATCACCAGATCGCCGGTCACCGCTGACGCGGTCGGCGCTCCGCCGGCGCCCTGACCGTAGAACATCAATCGGCCCGCGGCCTCCGCCTCGACCACCACGGCATTGAATGCGCCGTTGACCGTGGCCAGCGGATGCGACAACGGAACCAGCGCAGGGTAGACCCGAGCCGACACCCGCTGCTGCCCATCGTCGGTGGTGATTCGCTCACAGATCGACAGCAGTTTGATTGTGCAGCCCAGGGCCCGCGCGGACACGAAGTCCTCCGGGGTGACCTTCGTGATGCCCTCGCGGTAGACGTTGTCGGCCGTCACCCGGGTGTGGAACGCGATGGAAGCCAGGATGGCCGCCTTGGCCGCGGCGTCATAACCTTCCACGTCCGCGGTGGGGTCGGCCTCCGCGTAGCCAAGCGCGCTCGCGTCGGCCAGCGCGCGCTCGTAGTCGGCGCCGGTACTGTCCATCTCGGAGAGGATGTAATTGGTGGTGCC
>DASZKQ010000226.1:0-6515 GCA_035552835.1 Mycobacterium sp.
TGCTGCGTCGGGGCACCAAGAATATGCCCGGCGCCGACCGGCTGGCTGCCGAGGCCAATCGCCGACGACGAGAGCTATTGCGCCGCAATAACTTAGACGGCACTCTGCAAGAGATCAAAAAGCTGCTCGACGAGGCGGTGCTGGCCGAACGCAAGGAACTGGCCCGCGCTCTGGACGACGACGCACGGTTCGGCGAGCTGCAATTGGATGCGCTCTCGCCGTCGCCGGCCAAGGCCGTGCAGGAGCTTTCCGACTACAACTGGCGCAGCAGCGAGGGGCGGGAAAAATACGAGCAGATCAAGGATCTGCTCGGTCGGGAGATGCTCGATCAGCGCTTCGCCGGCATGAAGCAGGCGCTCGAAGGAGCCACCGATGAGGACCGTCAGCGCGTCGGCGAGATGCTCGACGACCTGAACGACTTGTTGGACAAGCACGCCCGTGGCCAGGACACGCAGCAGGACTTCGAAAACTTCATGGAAAAGCACGGTGAGTTCTTCCCGGAGAATCCGCGCAATGTCGATGAGCTGCTTGATTCGCTGGCCCAGCGCGCCGCCGCCGCGCAACGATTCCGCAACAGCTTGAGTCCGGACCAGCGTGCCGAGTTGGATGCGTTGGCGCAGCAGGCATTCGGGTCGCCAGCACTGATGCAGGCGTTGAATCGACTTGATGCCCACCTGCAGGCAGCCCGGCCCGGCGAGGATTGGGAGGGGTCTGCGCAGTTCTCCGGCGACAACCCGCTGGGCATGGGCGAGGGTGCCCAGGCGCTGGCTGATATTGGCGAGCTGGAGCAACTGGCCGAGCAGCTGTCGCAGAGTTATCCCGGTGCCACCATGGACGATGTCGACCTGGACGCGCTCGCACGCCAACTCGGTGATCAGGCCACCATCGATGCGCAAACACTCGCCGAGCTCGAGCGTGCGCTGGTCAATCAAGGCTTCCTGGACCGCAGCTCGGATGGCCAGTGGCGGTTATCGCCGAAGGCGATGCGAAGGCTCGGCGAAACGGCATTGCGCGATGTGGCACAACAACTTTCCGGCCGTCGCGGTGAACGCGACCACCGGCGTGCGGGGGCAGCCGGCGAACTGACCGGCGCCACCCGGCCCTGGCAGTTCGGTGACACCGAGCCGTGGAACGTCACCCGGACGCTGACCAACGCGGTGCTCCGGCAGGCCGGAACCTCGACTCTCGACGGCCCGAATCCGGCCATCAAAATCACCGTCGACGATGTCGAGGTCTCCGAGACCGAAACTCGGACCCAGGCTGCGGTGGCGCTGCTGGTCGATACCTCGTTCTCGATGGTGATGGAGAACCGCTGGCTGCCGATGAAGCGAACCGCGCTGGCACTCGACCACTTGGTGCGCACCCGATTTCGTTCGGATGCGTTGCAGATCATCGCGTTTGGTCGCTACGCGCGAACGATCAGCACCGCGGAGCTGATGGGCCTGGAAGGAGTGTACGAGCAGGGCACTAACCTGCATCACGCGCTGGCGTTAGCCGGTCGGCATCTTCGGCGGCACCCCAACGCGCAGCCCGTCTTGTTGGTGGTCACTGACGGCGAGCCGACTGCGCACCTCGAAGACTTCGACGGGGATGGGGCGGGTTCTGCTGTGTTCTTTGACTACCCGCCGCATCCGCGGACGATCGCCCACACTGTGCGTGGCTTCGACGATATGGCGCGGCTGGGCGCGCAGGTGACCATCTTCCGGTTGGGCAGCGACCCCGGGCTGGCCCAGTTTATCGATCAGGTTGCGCGCCGGGTCGAGGGTCGGGTTGTGGTTCCCGATCTCGACGGGCTGGGCGCGGCTGTGGTGGGCGACTATCTGCGAGCGCGGCGTCGGCGGTAGTTCAGCAGCCCGAGGTTATTTCGGGCAGGTATCGAACTGCTTGCGCAATCGCTGCTGCACTGCGCGAGCATCGGCCGTCAGGTACTTTTCCGGATGGAGTTCAGCCTCGGTGTTCGGGATGTAATTGCAAGCGCCGACTTGCACAGAGCCGCTGAAATTCGGGGGCTTGTCGGCGCGGTCCCCCTCCCACCGCCAACTTAGGTTAAGCGCGTGTGCGGGTCCAGCTCCGGTGATCCCGATGACCGAGACGAGGTCTTGGTAGGCGGTGTCGCGGTTGTGAAGGCCGACGTTTAGGTCAGCGATCGCGCCGTGTGAATCCACCGTGATCGTCGAGATTGATACCGGCATGGCCGCCATCTGCTGATCGACCCGCTGCTGATCGGCGGCAGCGAACGGAAACGCCACTCGCCACGAGGGCCCATCGATATTCGAAGCCGGCTGCAAATCCAAGGTTACGTGTGCGTCGTCGCCGAACCCGGCGCGTACCGCAGGGAACACGTCCTTGGCAAGCGTCGTGACCTGGTTGAGCTTCAAATCCGCTGTTGAGTTGTTCCGGAAGATGCTCATCTCGGCGGCGTCGACGGCACCCGATAGCCGGCGAAGGCTTTCTGCATCGGCAGCGACGCTGGCCGAGTCGAGCTCGGCGCCACGCTTGACTCGTACGGTCCGGCTGAGCGTCACCGAGAATTCCGCGGTCTGGTCGAACGCTTTGAAGGCGTCGCCGCGCACCGCGTTGATGCGTGCCACGACTTCCTCGATCTGGTTCGGGGCCGCATCAGGCAGGTAAACCAATATGCGGACGATGGCGCCGTTTTCGAAATTGTTGGTGTAGCTCACATCGGCGTCTTGCACACCGGGCATCGCTTTGATTGTTTGTTTTAGCTGATTGGCTTCGGCTTTTCGGTCGGGTGCGCCGCACGCACTCACCACGCAGGACAGTGCGAGCGCAGCCGCGATGAGCAACCCCGCTATTCGCCTCACGGGTGATACTCCGGGTTGGGGATGGGCAACCCGAACGGTCCGGGTCCGCTCGGAATAGTCGGCGGCGGTAGCACGGGCGGATTGACCAGATCGTTTGGCAGACCGGCCAGCACCGCGGCCATGTTGTACCCACTCATGCGGAGATCATCGTTGCTGCCATCTCGCGCGTATTCGGAATGTCCGTAAGCCCGTTCGTGCAGAGCGCCATCACCCGGGTCCACACCGGTGTTGACCGACAGTTGCGTCATGCCGGGAAGATCCTGCGGGGCAGCGCCGAAGGCGCCGAACTCGGGGATCAGATCAGAGACATGATCGTTGACACCGATCATGTAGTAAGCATGTCCCGGTTGAACCCCTAACTGCGACACGTTGGCGAGCTCGGTGCCCGGAGAACCGTAAAGAACGACGTCGCTCACCGGTGCGCCCTGCTGCAGCGCCAGGCTGGTGACCAGCGAACCGTAGGAATGACCGAACGCGGTGATGTGCTGATCTGGGACATCGGAGGTCGCGGCTAGGCCCTTGTAGAAATTGTTCAGCGGTCCCGCCGCGTCGTGGGCCAGCCAGTCGTGCGTGACGTTCTTGAGATTATCGGGTGCGTCGTAACCCAGATACGCGATGGACGCCACCGCGTCGTAGTTCGGTAAACCCGCCTTGCTGCGTAAGCTACTTGCCTCGCGGCGTTGGGTTTCGGCTTCCCGGACCATCTCGTCGACGCTGGCGCTGACACGAGTGTTCAGGCCGCCCACAGTTACCCCGACGCGTTCGGCATCGTCGACGTCACCAACTCCAATTGCGGCCAATACCTTATTCGGATTACTGGTGGTGTCCAGCAGTATCAGGCTGATGTCCGGCTGGGCGGCCAGGGTGTTGCGGAGTGCGGTCAGGTCTGCCAGCTTCGCTTGGTCGGTGTGCCAGACGCCGTTGCCGTCGAGCCAGCCGTTTTGCAGCCGGCTGATTTCGCTCTGCAGCACTGGGAGATTGAGCTCATTTCTGATGTCGGTCGGGATGCCGTCGAGGTTGCGGATCGATTGCGGGAACCAGTCTTTGAGTCGGTCTTGTTGTGCGGGCGTCAGGGAATGCCACCACTTGTTAACGTCAGCGGGTGTGGTGCCCGGCGGAGGCACCTTCGGCATTTTCGGTGGCTGGTGGGACGTTTCGGCGTTGACTTGGTCCGGTGATAAGTCGCCGTCGGCGCCGCGGATGGCCGCGGCCAGATCCTCGTCAGCTGTCTGGGCGTCGGCCAACAGCCGGGTAATTGCCTCGGCGACCCGCAGCCACGCCGCCTCGATCTCGCTCTGCTCGGCGTCGGAGAACGACGACAGATTTTCAGGCAGGCTTACCAACCCGGTCTGGTTGTCGATCGTCAGGTGGTATTCGCCGGCGGTGTCGCGGATCACCTGCAGCCGCGCCTTGATCGCAAAGATCTCGCCGGCCGATTTCTCTGCGGCCCGGCCGACGGCATCACAGGCATCGGCATGGTTGTCGAGGTTCAGCATGGTGCGGTGCGCCGCGGCGCGTGCCGCGTCGGCACTATCACCGCCCCAATCCAGGAATTGCATGGTTTGGCCAAGTGCCGCCGACGCGGTGCGGGTGCCGTGCGCGCGTTTGATTGCAGCCTGAAAAACGGTGTTTATGGCCTCCGGGCTCCAGCGATCAATGTCAGCCAGAGTCAACGTCATTAGACGCGCGGACTATCGCCGCGGGCCGACTCGCCGACACTGCGCACCGCCGCGGCATTGCGGTCCTCCATGTCGGCGAATCCGACAGCGGCGAAATGCATGTCACACGAATGGTTCCCGAAACGGCGAAGGTGAGCGTCGCTGGTTGTCTGCCAGCCGTCCAACAGGTTTGACAACGCCCCCGCCGAAGCGCCCACCCACCCAGATTGCGCGCCTGCGGCCTCGCCGTGACACGACTGCTGCCGGGCCAGCAGATCCTCCCCGTGATTGGCCACATCATTGCCAGCCTGAGACAACGCCGTCGGAGTCACCCGCAACTTGTCTGCCATCGGCCAAGTATCGCATAACCTCAGGCGCCGTCCACTCACTAATAGCGCCTGTGACCAGGCCTTTCGCGGACGCCTATGGCTGGGTCTTGCGGTCCTTCCGCTTGATACCGACACCGCCCCACAGCGAGAAACCGCGGATCCGCACGGTCGGCGCACCGGGCGTGCCTTGGCCGGCAACACCCTGGTCGAACCCGCCCATCACGCCGTGGCCGTTGATTTCGACGTTGACTTCGGGCGGCAGCAGGATGGTTTGTCCACCCATGATTGAATACGCGTGGATCTCAACCTCGGGGGAGGTGAAGTCGGCGTAGCGGAGGTCTATCACGCCGCCGCCCCACAACGCGAACGTCGTCAACTTCTTCGGCACGTTCCACCGGCCGCGCCGCTCGAAGGCACTCATGATGGCCAGCAGGAGCATCGACGGTGCGGGTTTGCAGGCACCACCGCGTTGGGGATTCACCGACGACCCCAGCAGGTCGGACCGCAGGCGATCTAACTCGTCATAAGTCTTCGCCGCATAAGCCCTGGTGAGTCGGTCCTCGTAGTCGCTCATCTGCAGGCGGCCCTGAGCGGCGGCGTCCGTCAGCAACTGGGCGACCTGAATGCGGTCGGTATCTGCGGCACGCGTCATCGCGTTCTGCTGGTCTTGCGCGCCTCGGTGCGCTGAACTGCTCATCACTTACGAGCGTACGTCGATCAGAATTTGCTGCAAGGCAACTTGGCTAAACTGTTGGGTCGCCATCCTTCGGGGCGGCCCACCGGGGCGGGCGTTTCTGCAGGAAAGCGAGCATGCCCTCGCGAGCTTCGTCGGAGACGAACAGACGCGCCGAGTCGGCGCTGAGCTGCTCGGCGTCACGGTCAAAGCCGCCCAGGATAGCGGCGGTGGTCAGCGCTTTCGATGCGGCCAACCCCTGCGGTGAGGCGCGTCCGATGTCGTCGACGAGCGCTGCCACCGCGGCGTCGACGTCGTCGGCGGCGATCGTGATCAGCCCGATCGCGGCGGCGGTGGCGGCGTCGAACGTCTCGCCGGTCAGGTAGTAGTGGGCGGCGGCGCGGGCGGACATTTTCGGCAGCAGTGTCAGCGAGATGATCGCCGGCGCGACTCCGATCCGGGCCTCGGTCAACGCGAAGGTGCTGCGTGGACCGGCGACTGCGATATCGCATGCGCCGACCAGCCCCATGCCGCCGGCACGGACATGCCCGTCGACGGCGACGATCACCGGCAGCGGCGACTCGACGATCACGCGCAGCAGAGTGGCCATTTCGCTGGCCCGCTCGGCGGCCGCCTCGAACGGATCCGCGCCCGTTGCCGCCGCGCCTTCGGACAGGTCAGCCCCCGCGCAGAAGGTATTCCCGGTGTGGCCCAGCACCACGGCCCGCACCGCAGGATCGGCAGCGGCGTCGCGCAAGCCCTGATGCAGCTGGGCGACCAGGGTGGCGGAAAGCGCGTTGCGGTTGTGCGGGGAGTTCAGCGTCAGGCGCGCATAGGGCTTGCTAGTGTCCGTCGGCCCCGCGTACTCGACCAGCCGGTCCATCAGTAAGACCGGGGCAGGCCCAGCGACGTCTGCGCCACGAAGTTGAGCACCATCTCCCGGCTGACCGGTGCGATACGACCAAGGCGGGCCGACGCCAGCATGGCGGCAACGCCGTATTCCTTGGTCAGACCGTTGCCGCCCATGGAC
>DASZKQ010000227.1:0-9836 GCA_035552835.1 Mycobacterium sp.
ACAAACAGTGGTTTGATGCGATGCCGCGCCGCGATGCCAACAAACTGCGCGAGACGTGTTTGAAAGCCCCGGGAATCCTGCGCCCACAGCTGATCGTGGAGGAAGACCCGCACGGTGTTGAGCCCGTGGAACCGGGCCCAGCCCAGTTCGGTATCGATGCGCCGCGGGTCGTAGGTGCCGGGCTGAAACATCTCGAGCTGATTGATGGCATTGGACGTAATGAAGTTTGCGCCGACGGGCCAACCCTGCGCTTGATACCAACTGTTGGCACGGTCTGGTGACCACCGACTGGGTTCGGCAGAGGCGCGGGGCGGATCCGCGGAGGCGTGAGGCGAATGAGCCAGAGCCGCGCCGGCCGCCAACACCAGCGGTAGCTTTAGAACCGTACGGCGGTACACGAACTGACGATAAGTTGCCTAAGGCACTGTTCCCGGTATTCGCCCAGCGCGTCGCGCCGAATTATTTACGCGGCGATTCTGTTGCGGGAATTGTTATCTCGTCGAGATATTGGGCACTTAGCGTGTTGTCGTCGAGTGCCTCGCGCGCGGTGTTACATTCCGGCGCCAACGGCAAGCATCCGCTCCAGGGTTAGGGCCTGGGCACCCGCCAATACCGAAGTCTGTCCGGACGTGGCGATCATCGCCCAACGTCCCGGTACGACGGCGATTTCCTCGCAAGGCTGTTCTGGCGTTGAGAATTCCGACAAAAGTGAACGGATCTTCTCGGCACTTGCCGTCGCGTCTGGGACGAGAACGCGTGTCGCACCGCCCACACCGATCGCGGGATAGCGCGCCATGAATTCGCGTAAGAACAAGGCCCCCGTCACTTTCGGATTGATGTCTTGCACAGCGGCCACGACGGAATCGCCGAACTTACCACCCAAAGTACCGATGGCAAAGTCAACGCCACAGTGCAGCAAGCGCAGCCGCCGAGTCAGATCGGCCATCGCTTTCCGCAGCTTGGGGTACGTGGCCTTGTCCAGTCCCAGGGCCGCCCAATCTGAGGCGCCGACAAAGATGTTGCCCTTCCAAGACGTGCCACGCATGAACTGAAGGGTGAGTCCGTCCAGCAACTTGCCCGACCGCACATGGGCTGACGGCGTGGTCAACACCTGCTCGCCGCCGATGTGTTTCTCGAAGTAGTTAACATGAGCCTCGAGAACTTGGTCACCGCCCAAATTCCATGCCTTCGCCGCGAGCTCTTCCAGACGCGACGTGTCATCGAGTCCGATTGCGGCTTCGATGCGGCCACCATTTCCACCGTCCGACGGCTTCAGGCAGCCACGTGATAGCCCGTAGCGTTCCTTCAAAAGCAGGCTCGCCCGGACAAGATCGCGGCTGAAGTCGCAGCGGTTCTCCTGCCACGGGACCGCATAGCCCGGGATCACTGGAAGTGGCGCCCGCAGCGCCTGAAACGCCTCGCTTGCCCGATGCTCCCGGTCCAGTACGAGCTGGGCCGGTTGGTCGGACAGCTGACCGTTCAGCCGCAGCGCAGCCTCGACAGTCGGATGCAGCATGCGCTTACCGTTCCAAGCCCCGAGGCGAGAGTTGTTGGCGTCAACGCGAATTCGCTGAAGCCCCGCAGCCTGCGCCAACCAGGTCACCAGTATTTGAAATTCGGGCTCAAAGTCATACGGAGACACCACAGCCGAAGGTCGTTCGCGTAGGAACTCAATGATCCGAGCCAACACCGGATCGCGGTCGCCAGCATCGACGGCCCGCCGCAGCAGCGCGTGAGACATGTAGTAGTGGTCGGTATCCGGAAGCGCCAAGCGCCGGACGCCTTCCTTCGCAATCGCGCGACGCCATGGCCGAGTTCGACCGACGGCCAGATCACCGCTGCGCGCGAGATACAAACCGCGAGTCTCCACATATGTCGTGAGGTCTGAGACCGGCCGTCCCTCAACCATCGCCGTGAGGTCTGTCTCGAATCCGCGCGCGAACGGTGTGGTGGAATGCACGATCAGACGCGATTGTCCATCGGTCGGAGACGAGAACTCGACCTGCTCAAGAACCATGTCGAGCAAGTCGCAAGGTTCGATCGATAGCAACTTACGGCTAGCGATGGCGATGTCCGTTTCATCAAGTCGCAGCGGACCGGCATAGCTCTGCCAGGCAACTTCGCGTCCGTCGACTGCAACGGTCCAATCGTGGAGTTCGCCGGTCAGCGGATGCGGGGACGTCCGCGGGCTGCGATTGCACGAAAACACTCTCGTCTCTCCATATCTGGCCCAGCGCAGTTAGGCGTGACCGTTTATCCGGCGGCGGTGCCGGCGACTTATGTTGCCATACACGCCTTAATACCGGTACCAACACACTTTAGCCATCGGTCAAAAGGTTCTAAACGGCCAAACCCATTGGAAAAAGCTGGAAACAGCAAGGTGAATAACGCCATAACGACATAACACCCGACGGTCGTAACCGACAGATCGAAACGCTGTGAGAATGCTGGCAGATTTCAGCGCAATGCCTGATCGATATCGACAATTAGATCGTCAGTGCTTTCCAGGCCGACCGAGATTCGAACTACCCCATCGCCCAGGCCGATAGCGGCGCGCCCTTCGGGTCCCATCGCCCGGTGCGTGGTCGTCGCGGGATGGGTGACAAGTGATTTCGCGTCGCCCAGATTGTTGGAAATGCTGATCAGCTGCAGCTTGTCCAGCACCTCGAAAGCCCGTTGCTTGGCCGCGCTGTCGGGGACGTCAAGTTCGAAGGTCACCACGGTACCGCCGCCTGACATCTGTCGCTTGGCCAGATCGTACTGTGGATGCGACGTCAGAAATGGGTAACGCGCCCACCTCACCGCCGGGTGTCCCTCCAGGTACTCGGCAATCCGCTGCGCCGAGGCATTCTGGTAATCGACCCGGATCGCCAGCGTCTCAAGGCCTTTGAGCATGACCCAGGCGTTGAAGGCGCTCATCGCCGGTCCAGTGTGCCGCATCAGCTTCTGCACCGGGCCGTCGATGTACTCCTTGTCGCCGAGAATCGCCCCGCCCAGCGTCCGGCCTTGGCCATCAATGTGTTTGGTGCCAGAGTAGACCACCACGTCGACACCGAGCGGAAAGCCTTGCTGCAGTAGTGGAGTCGCAAAGACATTGTCCAGCACAACTTTTGCCCCGGCTGCGTGCGAGAGCTCGGTGACCGCGATAATGTCGACCAGTGACTGCATCGGGTTTGACGGCGTCTCGAAGAACACCGCCTGCGTCGGGACCGAAAGCGCCTTCTCCCACTGGGATAGGTCGTCGCCGTCGACAAAGACGGTCTCGATCCCCCAGCGCGGCAAGATCTCATTGCACACAATGAAACACGACCCGAACAGGCTCCGCGCGGCGACCAGCCGATCGCCGGCACCCAGGAGCGCACCGAGCGAAGTGAAAACCGCCGCCATCCCGCTTGCGGTCGCGAAGGCTGCCGGTGCGCCCTCGATCAAACGCAAACGTTCCTCGAACATGCTGACCGTGGGGTTGCCATAGCGCGAGTAGACATAGCGGTCGATCTCGCCGGTGAAGGCCTGCTCCGCGGCAGCGGCGGTGTCGTAGACGTAGCCGGACGCCAAATATATGGCTTCGGCGGTCTCGTCGAACTGCGACCGTAAAATGCCGCCGCGCACCCCGATGGTGGCCTGGCTGACACCGTCGGGCAGTGGCTCGGGTGTGCGGACCGAACGGGGCTCGTCGCCGGCGGGCAATCTGCGCCGCTCCTCCTCATCGCTGCGCTCTGCATCGTCGTCGGCGCGGGTCATGTCTGCTTCCAGGGCAATCCGATTGCGCGCCAGCCGACCCCGCCGCGGTGACTGTCGGCGTCGAGATGTCCTTCGAAACCGTCCAGCACGTTGTACGACGGGGCGATACCCGCCTCGGTGGCGGCCTCGGCCGCGCTGATGGAGCGGTTGCCCGAGCGACACAGGAAGATCACCGGCCGGTCCCCTTCGGCGGCCGGCAGTTGATCGGCCAGTTCGGCAACGAAGGCGTCATTGCGTGTGCCGTCGAGGCCGTTCCACTCGATGTAGACGGCCTCGCGGCCCATGCTGGACAAGTCGGGCACTCCGACGAAGCGCCATTCGGCGTCGGTGCGCACGTCGACGAGCACTGCGTCGGGGTTCTCGCCGAGCAGCTTCCAAGCCTGCTCCGGGGTGATATCTCCTGCGTAGCTCACCCGCGTGAGTGTCGCATACCTGACTGGGAGGGCCGCCGGTGGGCGCTGGGGGCAACTGCCGGGCAGGGGTTTCGCAGCGACTACCAGAGCCTGCGCAGTGCTGCCGACACCTCCCGGGCACGGCTACGCGCCGCGTTCACGTCCGATGCAGTGACGACGGCGACGCCCAACGGGCGCCGTTCTTCGGGTTCGTGGCGGCCGAACACCCGCGCGTCGCTCTCCCGCGTCCGCAGTGCATCGGCCAGCACGCCGACCGCTGCTGAGCTCTGCGAGCCCGCGGCCGCTGCGCCGGACCCGTCATGGCCGGCGTAGATCACCTCTGCGGCGCCCGGCGAAATCATGATGGTGTCGGCGGGCAGTCCCAGGATTGCCCGGGCTTGCAGTTCGAATTCCGAAAGCCGCTGGGTGCGCAACGTGACCAGACCGCTCTCGAACGGCCGGACGGTGACATCGCTGAAGTACACCTCGTCGCCGCGGACCATCAGCTCGACACCGAACACGCCGCGCCCGCCCAACGACTTGACGATTCGGGCGGCGATGGACCTGGCAGCGTCCAACGCGCGCCCGCTCAGGTCTTGCGGCTGCCAGGATTCCTGCACGTCACCGATGGCCTCGCCGTGCCCGATGGGGGCGCAGAACTCGATGGTCGGCCCCGTCGGCCCAACGCCGCGCACCGTGAGCAGGGTGACATGAAAGTCGATCTCGACGAGGGTCTCGGCCAGCACTTTGTTGTGGGCCAGCCGACCGCCGGCCGATACCGCACGCCGCCAGGCCGGCTCGATGTCCGCTGGTAACAGGACGATCGACTGCCCTCCGCCCGCCACGGCCGCCACCGGTTGCACTCGCAGCGGGTAGCCCGCGTGGTCGGCGACGGCGCGCAGCTCGTCGGGCGATCCCGCAAACCAGAACGGGGCGGTCGGCAGGCCAAGCTCGTCGGCGGCCAGCCGGCGCAGCCCCTCCCGGTCGGCGGTGAGCCGGGCGCAGCGGGCGGTGGGGAAAACCTCGGTGAAACCGGTTTCGGCCGCGGCCGTCAACGCGTCGGTGGCGACCACGTCGGATGCGGTCACCACGAAGTTCGGCCGTAGCCGTCCGATTACCGCGGCCAGTTCGTCGGAGTCGGTCATGTTGACCACCAGCGATTGGTCGGCGACGCCGTGCGCGGGCGCATCGGCATACCGCTCCACGGCAATCACCTCAGCGCCGAGCCGCTGAAAGGCGATTGCCAGCTCACGGCTGAACTCTCCGGACCCCAGCAGCATCACCGTGGTCCGGTCGGCCGCGTCAGGGTCGGGATGCTGTCCCGGAGTCGACTCGTCGTGCGTCACGCTGATCAAGGATAGGTCGGCTCACGGGAGAGGCGGCGAACGGCGGTCCGGTCGAGGTGGATGCCGAGCGCATCGACGAGGAGATGCGGCACCCAACCTTTGGCGTGTGAGTCGTCAGAGGCCCGCGGCGCGCTCGAGCAGGCGGAGTTCGTCATCGAGGTGCCCGGTCATCGCGCCCAGCCCGGGGACGACGTGGCGGCAGCCGGTGAGCCCGAACGCGATCGTATCGTCGGTGCTGGTGCAGGTGATGTTCAGCGCCTGACCGTCAACCGGGATCGACAGCGGGTAGAGGGCGTCGAGGCGGGCACCGTTCCAGTACAGCGGCGCCGGGGACCCGGATATGTTGGAGATCATCACGTTCGGCGGGCGCAGCAGCCTGTGGTGACCGACCAGCATGCCCAGCGCTAGCGGTACGGCCCCCAGCGCGCTCATCGCAAGGACCTGCAGCTGACTGCGCGCGGCCAGCGCGGCCTTGCCCTCGCGCATGCCGGCCCTTACGGCCGCGAGCCGCTGGCCGGCGTCGGCCAGGTTGGTGGCCAGGCCGCACGTCAACGAACCGATCTTGTTCCCTGCATCCGCGGTGCCGGCGCGGCCGCCCTCGGGCCGGGTGCCGTGCAGCGAGACCGGCACCATCGCCACCAGCGGCGCCCACGGCAGCGCGTCCTTACTGGTCAGATAGCTGCGCAGTGCCCCGGCGCACATGGCGAGCACCACGTCGTTGACGGTGGCGTCACTGTGCTTGGCGACCATGCGCAGCCGCTCCAACGGCCAGGAGCGCCCGGTGAATGACCGGGCTCCGTCGATCGACACGTTGAGCATCGTGCGGGGCGCGGCCAGCGACAGCGGCCCATCGCGGTGGCGGAGCGCCTGCTCGAGCGTGCCGGCGAGCGTGGGCACCAGCCCGGCGACCTCCCGGGCCGCGCCCCAGGCCATCGCCATCGCCCAAGACGGCAGCCGTAGCAGGTCCAGACCGCCCCGTGGCGAGGCCGGTGCCGACTCCGATGCGGGCTCGACCGGCTCCCACAGGGCGGGCCCATCGCGCCGGCGGGGGTCCGCGCTCAACGCCGCGCGCAGTATCCCCATCGCGGACACCCCGTCGGCGAGCGCGTGGTGGATCTTGATGTATACCGCGTACCGACCGTCGGCGAGACCCTCGATCAGGTGTATCTCCCACAGCGGCCGGTCCCGGTTCAGCCGGGCTGCGTGCAGCCAGGACACCAGCGCCCATAGCTCGGCCATCCCGGCGGGCTGCGGCAACGCCGAATACTGCACGTGGTAGTCGAGGTCGACCTCGCCGCCGGAATCCCAACCCCACTGCCCCAGCGATGTCACCGACCGGCGGGCCCGTTTGCGAAAGAAGCCGGCCACCTCGTCGCGGCCGACGGCCGCGGCGAACATCTTGCGCACGTCCGAAGCGCGGGCGCCCGCAGGCGGGGAGAACAACGCCAGGCCGCCCACCTGCATCTGACAACTCTCGGACTCGGCGAGCAGGAACATCGAATTGGTTGGAGACATAGGAAAAAGCATCAGGTCACGAACTCCAAACACACACAGACGGTGGAGAACGGCGAAACGGGTTGTGCGAAAGCGCCGGTCCGACTGGACGAATCGTGTCGATCCATGCCCAGATCCCGCCGAGGATGCCTTCGCCTCGCATCTCCGGGTCGCCGACGATCCCGCTGGTCGCGGTAGCAGACAACCTCGTTGCAGTTGGCGCGCTCAAGCGCCGCCCCGGTCGGCACAGAAGGTGACCGCTATTCGAGGGTGAGTTACCGCTGTGACTGAGGCTACTCCACACGGCGGGGGTTGTCGCCGTCACAGCCGCAGGCACGCGCGAGCAAGATCAACCGTCTCGCGATTACGGCTGCCCGGGCAACAACCGCACCATCAGGCCATTGGCTTCGGCCAACAATGTGTCGCCGTCGAGCAATTCGCCGCGGACAAACGCTTTGCGGCCCTCGGTGGCGGCGACATATCCGCGGACCACCAACGGGGTGTCGATCGGGGTGATCTTGCGGTAGTCGACGCGCAGGAAGCCAGTCCGGCTGATCGGCCGGCCGGCGGCGTGTACCACCATCCCGAAGACATGGTCGAACAACAGCGGAAGCACGCCGCCGTGCACCGCCCCGTTGCCGCCCACATGGAACCGGCGGAACTGGCCGCGCATCTGGACACCGTCGGGGTCGAACCTGCTCATCGTCCACGGCGGCAGCAGCAGGCTGCCCATCCCCGGTAATTGCGGCGATCGGCCGGCCGGGCCCTGGCCTTCGGGCGCGTGGAACGGCGCCAGCAGTGCCGATAGCGCCTCGGCGCGGTCGGCGGCGTCCTCCCAGACGTCGTCGCTGGGGTCGGCGGAAACCGCCAGGTCCTGCAACCCGCGCATGGCATTGACGAACCGGCCGAAACCCGGCCCCGGGCTGGCGGCCCCGTATTCCGGAAAGCCGCCGTGATGATCGTAATCGGGGTCGAGTTGTTCTGGGCTCTGCGAGGACTCGGTCACGTGCGCGCCGCCAGCACGTCGCGGCGCACAATGGTCTGATCACGGCCCGGGCCGACACCGATGCACGAAACCTGCGCTCCGGCAAGCTCTTCCAGCCGCAACACATAGTCGCGCGCCTTGGCGGGCAGATCGTCGAACGTCCGTGCGTCGGAAATGTCTTCCCACCACCCCGGCAGCTCTTCGTAGATAGGTTCGGCGCGGCCCAAATCGCTTTGGGTCATGGGCATGTCGTGAGTGCGTTTGCCGTCGACGGTGTAGCCGACGCATACCGGAACGGTTTCCAGGCTGGACAACACGTCCAGCTTGGTCAGGAAGTAGTCGGTGATGCCGTTGACCCGGGTGGCGTAGCGGGCGATCACGGCGTCGAACCAGCCGCAGCGGCGACGGCGCCCGGTGGTGACGCCGAACTCTCCACCGGTTTTGGACAGGTATTCGCCGTTCTCGTCGAACAATTCGGTCGGGAACGGCCCAGAGCCAACCCGGGTGGTGTAGGCCTTGAGGATTCCCAGCACGGTGGTGATCCGGGTCGGCCCGATGCCAGAGCCGACCGCCGCGCCGCCGGCGGTCGGATTCGACGACGTCACATAGGGATACGTGCCGTGGTCGACGTCGAGCAGGGTGCCCTGCGAGCCTTCCAGCAACACGGTTTCGCCGGCCTCCAGCGCGGTGTTGAGCAACAGCCGGGTATCGGCGATGCGGTGCCGGAAACCTTCGGCTTGTTCGAGCAGGACCTCGACCACGTGCGCCGGCTCGAGCGCCTTGCGGTTGTAGATCTTGACCAGGATCTGATTTTTGAGTTCCAGTGCAGCCTCGACCTTGTGGGTCAACACCTCCGGGTCGAGCACGTCAGCGACCCGGATCCCGATGCGGGCGATCTTGTCCTGGTAGCACGGTCCGATGCCGCGGCCGGTGGTGCCGATCTTCTTGCTGCCCATGTAGCGCTCGGTCACCTTGTCGATGGCCACGTGGTAAGGCATCAGCAGATGCGCGTCGGCGGAGATCAGCAGCTTCGAGGTGTCGACGCCGCGGTCCTCGAGGCCCTTCAGCTCGCCGAGCAGCACGCCGGGATCGACCACCACGCCGTTGCCGATGACGTTGGTGACGCCGGGCGTCAGCACACCCGACGGAATGAGGTGCAGGGCGAAGTTCTCACCGGTGGGCAACACCACGGTGTGCCCGGCGTTGTTGCCGCCCTGATAGCGCACTACCCACTGGGCGCGGCCGCCGAGGAGGTCGGTGGCCTTGCCTTTGCCCTCGTCGCCCCATTGGGCGCCGATCAGGACGATTGCCGGCATGGCGCTTCTCCCACTGGTATCTGCCGCTTATTGTGGTCCAGCCGGTGACCCACAATATCTCAGCTGTTTGCGAGGAGGCCCGTCCGGCGACGCTACGCGCCGGAAGGCGCGGGGAGGAGCCGGGCAAATAAACGACCCCGACATCGCCGTGCTGCTGTTCGGTGAGCTTCGTGTACCGCGTACTTTGCGCGGATTGCAGGTCGCCGACGCCGGGGAAATCGATGCGGCGGCTCATCAGCATCGGCGGCTGATCGTGGTCGGCTCGGATGCAGACTTGGCCGCGGTGCTGACCCGGTTACTGCGGACCGAGATGCTCGAGGTTGAACTCAGCTTCATATCGCGACGACGCTCACCTGCGACGCGGGCCTACCGGATACCGGTCGGCTTGCGGGCGGCCCGCCGGGCGCGGCGCGGATCGGCTCGGCGGGTGCCGCTGATCCGCGACGAGACCGGGACGGTGATCGTGGGAGCGGCGCACTGGCGGCCACCCGACGACGCGCAGCTGCTGCATGGCGAGGCCGTCGTCGACGACGCCGTGCTCTTCGACGGAGACGTTGCCGGG
>DASZKQ010000228.1:0-5820 GCA_035552835.1 Mycobacterium sp.
CGCCTGGGCAGCCAACTACAGCGACAATGCCGTCTACAACACGGCCGCACACCGGGTGGCCGCCGCCATCGGTGGCCGCCAGTGGCAGGCGCAACTCGCCGGACAGACCCGAATCACGGTCTCGGCGCGGGGACTATCTCACTAACGGTGTTTCCGGCGGTTTCCATCAGTAGGTCTCGGCTGCCGGAAATCGGTCACCGAAGGTAATCGCAAACGCATTCAGCGCGGGTTTCCACCGCATCGTCCATCGTGCCTTGGCAACCCCGGTCGGGTCCAGAGATCGGGTCACCAGGTACAAGCATTTCAAAGCGGCCTGCTCGGAGGGAAAGTGGCCGCGGGCCTTGATTGCCCGGCGGTAGCGGGCGTTGAGGGACTCGATCGTTATCTTGAGTTCATTGGCTGAGGATCGCTGTGACCTGGGGGTTTGCTTCGTGGAGGATGTCTACGGCGCGGTGGCGTGACTGGCTGCCTTGTCGGTCAGCACACGGAATTTGTTACCGAGTTGCGATGTGCGACTGGTTGCCGGCGGCGGGTCGGGTTCCTCCGTTGTCGCGGAGTTGACCGAGCGCGTTGGCGAGTTGGCGGCGTAGCTGTTGGTTTTCGTCGGCGAGTTCGCGGTTGCGGCGGTTCGAGATTTCGAGTCGCCGCCGCAACGATTCGTCGCTAGCGCGCTGCGGGGAAGGTATCGGCGCGGTCGGGCCGCGATGCTGTGCGCGCAATCGGTGGATCTCGTCTTTGATGTCGGGCTGGGTATAGATCCACGAGCGGGAGACACCGGCGTGGCGGGCGACGGATTCGAAGGTGATCGCGGCACCGGCTCGATCGAGCTCGTGCATCGCTGCGATCGCTTTGGCTCGGGTGAGTTCGTGGCGTTGCTGGGCAGCAGTGACAAGGTGGATGCTGTTGTCAGCGCGCATGTTCGGTGTCCTTCGGTTCGGCTGCGTGGGGGTCGAGGGCTGTGACAATGCTGTCCAGGTTGGCGAGCACCTGCCGGTTCATCTCAGCGAGTCGTTGCTGGCCACGGGCCTCGGCGGCGGTGACGAGCTGCAGGGTCTGCTTGCGCTGTTCGCGGTGCTGGGGCAGGAATTCGGGGGTGGTGAGGAACATTGGGCAGGTCAAGCAGGCGTTGGCGTGCGGGCAGCTCTGCTGGAGGGGCAGGCCGCAGTAGCCGTTGGGTAGGGCCTGGGTGGCGCGGCCGAGGCGTTGTTTGGCCCAGGCGGCTTCGGCGAGCGGACCGGCCGGGTCCAAAGTGACTGTGCGACCGTGAATGTCGACCTTGCAGGCGGCTTCCCAGTGGCGGCGCACGGTGGTGTCGTGCAGTCGCGCGTAGTGGCCGGTCATCTGTGGGGAGTCATGATCGAGAATGCGGCGCACGACCTCTTGGGGGACGTCGCGGTTGATCAGGCGAGTGCCCAGGGTGTGGCGCCACTGGTGCGGGGTCAGGTGCACGGGCCGGTTGTGTTCGTCGCGGATGTCGCAGATGTCCAGCCAGCGCAACAGCGCCATCCGGTAGGTCGGGCTGGCGATCGGGTGGGTGCCGTCGATGTTTTTGGTCGGGCGTGGGAACAGTCCTGGTGTCCCGGCGGGCCATCGTGCGGTGGTGTGTTGGCGGTGTTCGCCGATGAGGTCGCGGAGTTGCTCGTCGATCGGGACCAGTGCGTCGCGTTTCATCTTGTGGTTGACGTAGCGCAGGTAGGGAGCGCCGTCAGCGTCGGTGACCAGGCAGTCGGCGCGCAGCCGCAGCGCGTCGGTGACCCGCAGCCCACAGCGCATCAGGATGATCGTGATCAGCCGGTAGGCGGGATCGTCGAACTTGGCGAGGTTGTCCGGATGCTCGAGTTGGGCCATAACCTGCTCGGCCAACGCGCGCGGCAACCGTTCCTCGCGTTTCGGATAGTCCTCGGTGAAGAACATGGCATCGGGTGGAAGGGCCGTGTCCCAACGGTGTTGGCGGATCGCGGCGAAGAAGTGGCTGAGCAATCCGATGTGGGTGCCGCGACGCTGAGCGCCGGCGGAGTCGTTACTCAGGTTGGCCAGGTAGCGTTCCAGCACCGGCCGGTCGACCTGGTCGATCTGATCGATCCCGATCTCGGCGAGGAACCGAGCGAAGCGGGTGATCGCAACGACCGGTCTGCCTCCGCCGGCTTCCAGGCCCAGCCCGGTCGACAGCCGCCACCGCACCCACCGTTTGGCCGGTTCCCGCAGCCACGGCTGCGGAATCCCGGTGAACCGCAGAGTGCGGTCGCCGTCGAACCCGAGGCGTCGCATATGCCAGACATCGCGTGGGTATTCGGCTTCCCAGCCGCCCGCCTCGGCCAGGTCGGAGACCTGGCGGTAGGCGTAGCCGAGGAAGGACCGTGACAGCGAGTCGTTCAATGCCGCCCGCCCCAGAACACGCCAGGTGTCGGCGTCGTTGTCGAGCAGCGACATCACCGACTCCTGGGCCAGGAACCGGACTACCCGCATCGCGACATGCGGCGCCAGCTTGCCGCGGCGCTCGTCACGGCGACGCTGCAGTACGTACTGCATCTCCAGCTTCAGCCGAGAGCCCAGCAGATCGAACCGGATGAGTTCGTCGGTGGGCGCCGGAATATCGGTGAACCGCCGGGCGAATTCATCGATGTCGTTTCGCCCGTTCACTTTCCAGGTGTTGGCATGCGAGAGACAGAACGGACCCGTCGCCTGCGGCCACAACGCGCAATGCGGGATCCGACACGATAGGCCCGGTTCGGGCCGCGTCACTACCGGAGGGTTGCCTAGCCAGCTGTGAAGTTCGGGCCGGCCAGCACGGATCCAATGCCGGGCGTGCAGCGCGCACAGTCCCTGGCGGGCAGCCCCGTAGCCGCAGCCATCGACGCGGCAGCGTTGGTTGGGCTGCTGCCGATGCCACCGGGCATCGGTGGTCGCGGCGAAGACGTCCAGGTCCGGGCGGCCTGCGTGGACCCACCGCAGCCGATGTCCCTGACACAGCCCCTGCCCGCGGGAGTGCCGTTCGCATCCGGCCACCCGGCAGCGGCCGGTACCGAACACCGGGTCTTCAGCGTCGAATTCCAATACGTCGCTGCGGAATTCGTTGCGGACCGTCACCATCAGGGTGCCCAGCAAGCCCGCTGCCTCGCTGCCCGGCGCCCCAGTCGACGCCGTCACAGCGACACCTGCCCATCGGTGAACCAACCTGCCTGTTCCATCACGCGGCGGGCGTCCTCCACCGTCAGATGTCCGTAGATCACAGCCGTGGTGGTGACGTTCGCATGACCCAAAAGCTGTGCCACGACTTCGATCCCGATACCGTTGCGCAGCATCCTGGTCGCTGCCGTGTGCCGTAGCCAATGCGGATCGAAGTCGAGCCCGCTTCGGCGGCGCAGCCGCCGTACCAGGTCGTAGACCCCCGCATAGGTCAACGGATGCCCGCGCGGCCTACCCCACAGGTTGACGAACACGTAATCGCTGTCAAGATCGCCGTACTCGTCGTGCAGATAATCGGCATACAACCGGATCAACGCGGCGCTGACCGGGATCGTCCGTGAGATCGCCGACTTGGCGCGGGCCCCGTTGTCGTTGTCCCGCCGCCGCACCGTAACCTCCTGCTCGGCGGCGGCAATATCGTTGTGCCGCAATCCTAATGCCTCACCGATCCGCATCCCGGTGTCATACAACAGGGCAAACAACAGCCGGTCCCGCAACCGGCCGCACCCGTCCAAGATGGTCTGCACCTCGGCGGGAGACAGCACGCGGGGCAGCTTCTTCGGCACCTTCAACGCGATCGCCCGGCGCGGCCGCGGTTGGCTCTTGCTGATGTGGTGCAGAAACGGCTTCCACCCACCGCGCGAACCGCCCCGTTGCCAGCTCACCAGCAGCTCACCGACATCGACCCCGTCGCGGGCGGCATGCGTGTAGAACGCGCCCAGCGCCGACAACTTGCGGTTGACCGTCGACTCGGCACAGTGATGTTCCACCGACGGCAGCACCGACACCCGTCGATCCCGCGCCGGCAACGGCAACCTCAGCCACGCGACGAACTGACCCACATCCTCAAGCCGCACCCGCCGCCAATCCAGGCCACGATCGGCGAGGAAGACGAACCAGTCCTTCAGATCGTGCGCATACGCCTTGACCGTGTTCGGTGATCGTTCGATATCGGCCAGGTACGCCAGATACCGCTCGATCGGCTCGACCGGCGCATCGTCGTCGCCGAGAACGGTCCACGACTCACGCGACGAGACCGGCGAAACCACCCGTGTAACAAGCACTCTTCCTCCGCAAGCTCTGCTTCCTGGACGGCTGCAGATAACCACGTCCAGCAAGCAAAACCAGCGACCCCCGACGCCTCGTGTCGGACATCAAAGACACTCATCCGGGAGCTCCAGATAACGATCGCGTTCGTGCTGCAGATGACCCGGCGGATCTCGACGTCGTAATCCAGGAACGGGATGAACTCGTTCCAGGCGTTGTCCCACAATCTGATCACCGCCGGGTAGCGCTGCCCCCACTTCTCGGTCAGCTCGTCGAACGCCGATCGGGCCGCGGTGGCGTTGATCGCGGTGTAAATCGGCTTCACGTCGCGTCGGATCTCGTCCCAGTAACTGCGGGACGTGAGCCGAAAAGTGTTGCGTATCAAGTGAATGATGCAGGTTTGCACGATGGCTTGCGGCCACACGTTGCCGACCACCTCAGGCAGCCCCTTGAGGCCGTCGCAGACCACGAAGAAGACGTCCTTGATGCCGCGGTTGCGCAGATCGGTCAGCACACTCATCCAGAACTTCGCGCCCTCACCGCCGGTGCCGGCCCACAGCCCGAGGATGTCGCGTTCCCCGGCCAGGGTGACTCCTATCGCGGCGTAGAAGGGGCGGTTGGCGACCTGGCCGTCGCGGACCTTCACCACGATCGCGTCGATGAAGACCGCAGCGTAGGTCTCATCCAAAGGCCTTACCACCCAGTCGTTCATCTCCTCGATCACCTTGTCGGTGATCCGGCTGATCGTCTCCTTGGATACCGATGCACCGTAGATCTCGGCGAAGTGCGCCGAAATCTCCCCGGTCGTCAGACCCTTGGCATACAGCGACAGCACCACCTCGTCAACGCCGGAGAGCCGGCGTTGGCGCTTCTTGACGATCTGCGGCTCGAACGTGGCCGCCCGGTCCCGTGGCACGTCGATCTCGACCGCGCCGGTGGTGTCGGTCAGCACCGTCTTGGCTCGGGCGCCGTTGCGGATATTGCCCGTTCCCGCGCTGGGCGGGTCGTGCTTCTCATAGCCGAGGTGATCGGTCATCTCCTCGTTGAGCGCGGTCTCCAGGACCGTCTTAGTCAGCTGCTTGAGCAGCCCATCCGGTCCGGTCAGAGACAGGCCCTGTTCCTGGGCCCGCCGAACCAGCTCGACGGCAGCCTGCTGCTCAGCGGACTGCTCAGCCGCCTTCTTCTTGGTCACACCATCCAGTGTCGTCATCACGGCACCTTCCTCGCCAAGCAACGCTCAGCGTGTCAGGCCGGAAACACCGTTAAATCCACAGTCCCGGGTTGAGCGAGAGGAAGGGAGGCCGGCCGCTGTGTCCGCGGCGGGACGGTTGCGTGGCTTGTCGTCTACGGGCTCGGTCGTGTCGATCGCGCGTCCTCTCGCTGGAACAGTACGAACAGCCATGCGAGGGAGGGCAACACGACTAGGAGCCCGATGAGGGAGGCGATGGCGGTGGCTTGCAGTGTGGCGTGCGGAGATGCGGCCTGTTCGAGCGACAGGCCTGGTAGTAGCTGGGGGTACTGTCCGATGCCCCATGCCCACAACACGGTGGTGACCGCGAGCGCCGCTGTGACTCGCACGGCAATGTA
>DASZKQ010000229.1:0-7440 GCA_035552835.1 Mycobacterium sp.
GGTGCGGGCTTAGCCGACATCGACGAGCTGCTGGAGGCGGTCCGCTACGGCCTGCTGACCCCCGAGGTCGGCGAGCAGGCGATGCGGCGGGCGGTCGCCGCCGTCGACGGCCTGGCCCGACATGGTTACGACCTGCGGCGTTGGCTCGCCGCCGAGGGCATGGATCTCACCTGGCGCTAATTGCCGTGACGTGTTGCAGCACAACAGATTTAAACGGCAAGCGAACGCTCAAGAATTCATGGCTTGTTCGTGAGTGGTCATGCACTCGCCTCGTGTGATGCGTCGTTGTCAGTCGCGGTCTCGAGCAACTTGTCGAATAGCGCCCGGTAGTGCACGAACGCCTTGCGCTGCTGCTCGGTGCTAACGTCATGCTGCTGCGACGTGTGAATATTGTGGGCGGCGCGGTAGTTCTCAACGACCTGCGGATGGTCCACCGAGATATCTGCCGCCAGCTGGTCGAAATCGTCTACGGGATAGCCTCGTTGGCGCATCACCTCGCTTACCAAACGATTGGCGACGCCGACCGCGGCGGTGGGGTTGTCCACGAAGCCGTTCTGCACCTCTACCCAGCGGGCGGTGAAGTCCGAATAGGCCGAAGGAGTCAATGGCACAATGTCGAGCTTTTGCCGCTTGGATTCTCGCGTAGTGAGTTCCCGCCTGGCGGCTTTCTGGCTTCCGGTCTCGGACACCAGGCGCTCGTATTCGCGGCCGTAGTGCTGTTTGAGTCGCTTAGTTTTTCTGCGACTCCCGAATACGGTTGCGGCGACGATCAGCGCCGCGACCACCACGACGACGGCAAACGCGATTTCGATCCATACCCAAACGGCCATCACCGGCTCCTTTCGTACATATGCCAAATAACCCCACCGGCGCCGCCGCAAACGTCATTTGTGGTGTGCGGCACAACGCCGTGACGTGAGCGGACGGCGTGGTCAGCGCCAGCCCAGCCCGTGCGCCGGGGCCCTCGAGTTTCCGCGTCCAGCCCGGGCGGGTACTTGCCAGGCATGGGTTTGAGCGAGTATCGACGCAAGCGGCGGTCGGGCCGCAGTCAGGAGCCACGCGGACGTCAGCGGCGGCGCCGGGGAGCCGGCCGGCCTGGCAAGTCCGACCCGGGGCCACGTTTCGTCATCCAGCATCACGCAGCACGCAGCGACCACTACGACTTTCGCCTTGAGATCGACGGCGTGTTGGTGTCCTGGGCGATCCCCAAGGGGCCCTCGACAAACCCGAAGGTCAGGCGGATGGCACGCCGCACCGAGGACCACCCGTTGGAATACGCAGAGTTCGAGGGAGTGATCCCCGAAGGGGAGTATGGGGCCGGTGGGGTCATTGTCTGGGATTACGGCACTTACGCCAACCGGACCGAATATGAAATGACCAGATGCCTCGACCGCGGTCATCTGTCATTCCGCTTGAATGGCGAGAAGCTGCACGGCGGTTATGCACTGACCCGGATCCGGGAGGGTGAGGACGAGGCGTGGCTGCTGATCAAGCGCAGAGATGACGAGGCCGATGCCCGGCGGAATCCGGTCCGAACGCAGCCGGAGTCGGTGCTGTCCGGCCGCACGCTCGACGAGTTGTCGTGACCGACTTCGCCGGCCTGCCCGTTTCGGTTCGCGCGGCGCTGCGGGACGAGCCGGTGCCAGACTGGCGAGCTCCCACCCTGGCCACGCTCACCGAAAAGCGGTTCTCCGACCCGGGCTGGATCTTCGAGCGCAAGTTCGACGGGATGCGCTGTCTGACGTTTCGCGACGGCGACCGGGTGCGGCTGTTGTCACGAAACCGCAAGTTGCTCAACGGAACTTACCCGGAGCTGGTCGACGCGCTCGCTGCCCAGCGTGCTTCCCAGTTCGTGGTGGACGGCGAGGTTGTGGCATTCGAAGGACGGCGTACTAGCTTCGCCCGGCTGCAGGGCCGTCTGGGCATCACCGACGCAGCGGTGGCGCGGGCGTCACCGATCCGCGTCTACTACTACCTGTTCGACCTCCTGCACCTGGATGGCAAGTCCACCATCGACATTCCGCTGACCTGGCGTAAGCGTTTGCTGCGCAACGCTATTCAGTTCAGCGATCCGCTCCGCAACACCCCGCACCGGGTCGAAGACGGCATAGCCGCCTATCGGGCCGCGTGCCAGCGCGGCGACGAAGGGGTGATTGCCAAGCTGGCCGACTCGAAGTATGACGGCGGCCGCTCGCCGAACTGGCTGAAATTCAAGTGCGTCCGCGATCAGGAATTCGTCGTCGGCGGTTACACAGCTCCCAAAGGCAGCCGGGTGGGATTGGGTGCGCTGCTGCTCGGCTACTACGACGGCCGCGACCTGGTCTACGCCGGCAGAGTGGGTACCGGCTTCGACGAAGCCACGCTGCGCAGCCTGCACGAGCGGCTGTCGGCCATCGAGCGGGAGGCGCCGCCGTTCACCCGCGACCTGAAGCACGAAGCCGGCGCCCGGTGGGTGCGCCCAGAGTTGGTCGCCCAGATCGGCTTCACCGAGTGGACACGCGACGGCAAGCTGCGCCATCCCCGCTACCAGGGCCTGCGCACCGACAAGGACGCGGCCGACGTCGTAAGGGAGACCCGGTGATGCCCCACGCCGAAGTCCAGATCACCCACCCGGACCGGGTGTTGTTTCCCGACTCCTCCGCCAAAACCGGGATCACCAAGCGCGATCTCGTCGACTACTACCAAGATGTGGCCGACACCATGTTGCGGCACCTTCGGAACCGGCCACTTTCCGTGCAACGCTTTCCCCGCGGGATCGACCAACAAGGATTCGTCCAGCAGGATTTCGCCGATTCGCTGCCGGACTGGATGGGCCGCGCCGAAGTCGCCAGGGAGGGCAAGGAAGGCGGCACCGTGGTGCACCCCGTGGCCGAAAACCGTGCTGCGCTGGCGTGGCTCGCCAACCAAAACTGCATCACCCTGCACGAGTGGCAGTCACGGCACGATCGACTGCGCAACCCCGACCGACTGGTATTCGACCTTGATCCGTCCGAAAGCGACTTCGCACCGGTGCGGGAGACGGCCCGTACGGTGGCCGAGGTGCTTGATGACCTCGGGCTGGCCTGTTACCTGCAGACCACCGGCTCGCGCGGGCTGCATATCGTGGTGCCGCTGCGCGCCGACGCCGAATTCGACACCGTCCGGCAGTTCGCCCGGGACGTCGCCGAGGTGGTGGTTTCCGACGATCCTGCGCACCGCACCGTAGAAGCCCGCAAGGACAAACGAGGCGGGCGGGTTTATCTGGACGTCATGCGAAATGCCTACGCGCAGACTGCGGTTGCACCGTATTCCGTCCGTGCCCGCCGCGGCGCGCCGGTGGCTACGCCGCTGGAGTGGGACGAATTGGCCAACCGCCGTATGCGCGCAGATCGGTTCACCATCCGCGACGTCCCCAAGCGGCTGACCGGGCAACGCGACCCGTGGGCCGACATGACCCGGCACTCCCGCTCACTCGACGGCCCGATAAAGCGGGTGGCGAAACTTCGTGCCTGAACTGCCTGACGTGGAAGGGTTTCGGCGCGAGCTGGCAGGCCCGCTACCCGGCCGTCAAGTTCGTCAGGTAAAGGTGCACGATCCCGGCATTCTGCGCAATACCAACGCTCAGACGCTCGGACGTCGACTGGCTGGGCACAGATTCGGCGCGCCACGCCGTCTTGGAAAATGGCTGATCCTGCCGACTGACGGCCCCACGCTGCTGATACACAGTGGGATGACCGGCCATCCGTACTATGCCGCCAACGGCGCTGCAGCGGAGAACTATGAACGGCTGGTGGTTTCGCTGGATCGCGGTGAACTGCGCTACGCCGATCTCCGCAAGCTGCGCGGCGTTTGGCTGGCCGATGACGACGGCACCGCTGAAGTGATGGGCCCGCAGGGCCCTGATGCATTGGGGCTGGGCTTGCGGGCGTTTCGCGAACTGCTGTCGGGCAGGCGCGGTCGACTGAAGCCGACGCTAATGGACCAGTCGGTCATCGCCGGGCTAGGCAATTTGCTTACTGACGAAATCTGCTGGCGCGCAAGGCTTAATCCGTCTCAATTGGTTGCCGACGTGGATGCCGGCGAGCTCAAGCGGTTGCACGGCGCGATGGGCGGGGTGCTGCGCACCTCGGTGCAACACGGCCGGGTACCTGGTCTGCCCCGGTGGCTTACCGGTGCGCGCGACGAGCCGGATCCGAGCTGCCCGCGCTGCGGCGCGCGGCTTGCGCATGGTCGAGTCGGCGGCAGAACGTCGCTATGGTGCCCGCGCTGCCAACCGGCGTAACGGCTGCCGGCAACAACGTGCGGGCCCGAAACGAGGCGCTGTAATCTGTGCAGTCATGAGCGCTGCCATGCACAGATGGATCACAATCGCCGCCTTAACCGGCGCCGCGATCAGCCCGCAGTTAACTCCCGCGACCGCGCGGGCCGACTTGCACAACATCACCTATGTTGCCCGGGTCGACGGAGTCGCCCCCGGCAGCCAGGCCACCTTTGTGACCAACAACAATCAAACCAACACCGCCCAGTTGAGCTCGATGCCCAGCAACGCATTCGAGGCCGACGCGGTGCTAGCGGACCCCAAGCAAGCCGGGATGCAAGTGTCGGTCCGGTGGCCTTATGCGGCGAAGGTGCACTGCGAGATCGACGTGGACAACAACGTCGCCACCCAAGTCGATCAGTTCGTCCAGCCGACGCCAGTGAGCACCGATCCGATGAACGGCGTATTGCCCTGCGGCGCCCCGCTCCCCAATCCCTAGGGCTACGGCGTTTCGGGCCGCCAACCTGATCTGTCGGCCCAGTCCCACGCCCGGCGGTATACCTCGGAGAACCATGGCTCCTTGACGGCCAGATAACGTTCGATATTTCCGTCGGGGGATGCCGCCTGCTCGGCTTTGCGTTTGACGGCTAGGTACTCCTCGCGGACGTCGGGATTGGCTTTAAGCCAGTCACCGAACAGCAGCGCGAATTGCTGGTCGGGCCAGCCGTCGACGCGAATATGCACATTCGTCGGCCGGCCAGGGTCAGCTGAGCCGTGAATCCGCTTGTGCCACAGCTCTGGATTGTCACTGTGGTCGTAACGGCTGACAGTGCTTCGCGCGTCGGGCTTGGTGATGTCGGCGGTGATGTGCTCGATACGTGGGTACCCGACGGATAGCAGCGAGTCGGCGAGTTCGTCTGCCGACGAGAGTGATTCGACGGTGATCTGGATGTCGATCGTGTCCTTCGCGTCCAGCCCGGGAACCGCGGTGGAACCGATGTGGTCGACGCGCAACGCCTTTGCCCCACAAGCGGCCTTGAGGCGGGCGAGGATGCGCGCAGCCTGATCGGGCCAGGCCGGATCGGCGGCCACCAGGCGGACAGGTGGGCGAACGACTTGGCCAGCGCTGAGATTGGCCGCAAACGGCATGATGCGCCTGCCCCACACCTCACGAGCGCGCTCGGTCAACGCATCCGGGGTGCTCGAATTGTCCAGCCAGACATCGGCGACGGCGCGACGCTGCTCGTCGCCAGCCTGCGCGGCGATGCGGGCGCGGGCGTCGTCCTCAGCCATGCTGCGCTGTTCGACCAGCCGCGCCACCCGCAGTTCCGCGTCGGCGTACACCACGACGACCAACGGGAACAACGGCGCCATCCCGGACTCAACCAGCAGCGGAATGTCTTCCACCACAACCGAATCTTCCGGCACGGCGCCGATCAGCTCGGCGCGACGCTTACCCACCAGCGGATGAACGATTCCGTTGAGGGTGGCCCGGGTCTCGTCGCTGCTGAATGCCTTGGCAGCCAACGCCGGACGGTTCAGCGCGCCGTCCGGCAGCAGAATGTCGTCGCCGAACGCGTCGACGAGTGCGGCCAATCCTTCGGTGCCGGGCTCAACCACCTCGCGGGCGATTACGTCACCGTCGACAACAACCCCGCCGCACTGCGAAAACGTGGCCGACACCGCCGACTTACCGGCGCCGATACCGCCGGTCAGCCCGATCCGAAGCATGCCTTAGTTAGGCGCTACCGGCGAGCTTCTCCCGCAGGGCGGCGAGTTGCGCGTCGCTGGCCAGCGAGCCGCCGCTCTGCTGTTCTTCACCCGATGAGCCGTTGGCCTGCGGCCGCTCGGCGGCGGCGGCATCGGCTGCGGCGAACTTCTCCATCTGCGCGGTGTGCATCTTGTGCCGACGTTCGGCCTCGGCGTAGCGGGCTTCCCATTCGGTGCGCTGTGTGTCGAAACCCTCGAGCCATTCGTTGGTTTCGGGGTCGAAGCCCTCCGGGAAGATGTAGTTGCCCTGCTCGTCGTAGCTGTCGGCCATGCCGTACTTGGCCGGGTCGAACTCCTCGGTGTAGTCCTCATTGGCCTGCTTGAGCGACAGCGAAATCCGGCGCCGTTCCAGGTCGATGTCGATGACCTTGACCATCGCGTCGTCGCCGACGGCAACCACCTGGTCGGGCACCTCGACGTGCCGCTCGGCCAGCTCGGAGATGTGCACCAGGCCCTCGATGCCCTCCTCGACGCGCACGAACGCGCCGAACGGAACAAGCTTGGTGACCTTGCCCGGCACGATCTGGCCGATGGCGTGCGTGCGGGCGAAGTGCCGCCACGGATCTTCCTGAGTTGCTTTGAGCGACAACGAAACCCGCTCGCGATCCATGTCGACGTCGAGCACCTCGACGGTGACCTCGTCGCCGACCTGAACCACCTCGGATGGGTGGTCGATGTGCTTCCAGGACAGCTCGGAGACGTGCACCAGACCGTCGACCCCGCCGAGATCGACGAACGCGCCGAAGTTGACGATCGAAGACACCAGACCCTTGCGGATGGCACCCTTCTGCAGCTGGTTGAGGAACTCGCTGCGGACCTCGGACTGGGTCTGCTCGAGCCAGGCCCGGCGGGACAGCACCACGTTGTTGCGGTTCTTGTCCAACTCGATGATCTTGGCTTCGATTTCCTTGCCGATATAGGGCTGCAAGTCCCGAACGCGGCGCATCTCGACCAGCGAGGCAGGCAGGAAGCCGCGCAAGCCGATGTCGAGGATCAAGCCACCCTTGACGACCTCGATGACGGTGCCCTTGACGGCCTCGTCCTTCTCCTTGAGGTCCTCGATGGTCCCCCAGGCGCGCTCGTACTGGGCGCGCTTCTTGGACAGGATCAGCCGGCCCTCTTTGTCCTCCTTGGTGAGGACCAGGGCTTCGACCTCATCACCCACGGAAACGACCTCATTGGGGTCGACGTCGTGCTTGATGGACAGTTCGCGGGAGGGGATGACCCCTTCGGTTTTGTAGCCGATGTCGAGCAGGACCTCGTCCCGGTCAACCTTGACGATTGTCCCTTCGACGATGTCGCCATCGTTGAAGTACTTGATTGTTTTATCGATGGCGGCGAGAAAATCCTCGCTCGAGCCAATGTCGTTGACGGCTACTTGCGGCGAGGTGACGGTGGGACTCGGCATATTGTTGGGTTGCTCCGGACAGGTT
>DASZKQ010000230.1:0-1894 GCA_035552835.1 Mycobacterium sp.
GCCCGACGGTGGCTGGGGCGATTACGTCTCGGAGCTGGAGGTCGTGCCGATCGGCGGCGAACACATCCAGGCCATCGACGAACCGATCATCGCCAAGGTCGGCGCGCACATGACCCAGGCGCTCAACAAGATTGACGCAGAGCAGAAAGCAGCCAAGTGACCACCAAGACCACCGCTGAGCTGCTGGCCGAACTCCACGAAAAGCTGGAACTGGCCAAGGAACCGGGTGATCCGAAGGCCATTGCCAGACGCGACAAGAAGGGTCTCCCGAGTGCCCGCGCGCGCATCCACGCGCTCCTCGACCCCGGCAGCTTTCTGGAGATCGGCGCACTGTGCCGCACGCCCGGCGACCCCAATGCGCTCTATGGCGACGGCGTCGTCACCGGCCACGGCACGATCAACGGCCGGCCGGTCGCGGTGTTCTCGCACGATCAGACCGTGTTCCAGGGCTCGGTCGGCGAGATGTTCGGCCGCAAGGTAGCCAAGCTGATGGAGTGGGTTGCGATGGTCCGTTGCCCGATCATCGGCATCAACGACTCCGCCGGCGCCCGCATCCAGGACGCGGTGACGTCGCTGGCGTGGTATGCGGAGCTGGGCCGCAGGCATGAGATGCTGCGTGGGTTGGTGCCGGAAATCTCTATCATTTTGGGCAAATGTGCTGGAGGAGCAGTTTATTCGCCGATTCAGACCGACTTGGTGGTAGCAGTGCGCGACCAGGGTTACATGTTCATCACCGGCCCCGACGTGATCCAGGAAGTCACCGGCGAGGACGTCACCCTCGACGAGCTCGGCGGCGCCGACGCTCAGGCCCGCTACGGCAACATCGACCAGGTCGTCGAGGACGAGGCCGCTGCGTTCCAGTACGTCCGCGACTACCTGAGTTTCCTGCCCGCCAACACGTTCGACGACGCGCCGATCGTCAACCCCGGCCTGGAGCCGGAGATCACCCCGCATGACCTGGAGCTGGACTCGATCGTGCCGGACGCCGACAACACCGCTTACGACATGCACGAAATCCTGCTGCGGATCTTCGATGACGGCGATGTCTTCGACGTTGGCGCGCAGCGCGGCCCGGCGATGATCACCGCGTTCGCCCGGGTGGACGGGCGTCCGGTGGGGGTGATCGCCAACCAGCCGATGCACCTGTCCGGTTCGATTGACAACGAGGCGTCGGACAAGGCGGCTGGCTTCATTCGCTTCTGCGACTCCTACAACCTGCCGCTGGTGTTCGTAGTCGACACCCCTGGCGCACTGCCCGGTGTGGAGCAGGAAAAAGGCGGCATCATCAAGCGCGGCGGCCGATTCTTCAACGCCGTCGTGGAGGCCGACGTGCCGAAAGTGACCATCACCATCCGCAAGTCCTACGGCGGCGGCTATGCGGTGATGGGCTCCAAGCAGCTGACCGCCGACCTGAACTTCGCCTGGCCCACCGCGCGCATCGCAGTGATCGGCGCCGGCGGCGCTGCGCAGCTGCTGATGAAACGCTTCCCCGACCCGAACGCGCCCGAGGCGCAGGAGGTCAAGCGCCAGTTCATCGAGGGCTACAACCTAAACATGGCGATCCCGTGGACGGCCGCCGAACGCGGCTACATCGACGGGGTGATCCAGCCGCACGAAACCCGGCTGCTGCTGCGCAAATCGCTCCACCTGCTGCGGGACAAGCAGAAGCACGACCGGGTCCAGCGCAAGCACGGCCTGACCCCGATCTAGACCGGCGCGACGAAGTCAGACGTGTAGAACTCGGCCGGAGCTTGGGAAAACTGGCCCGGGCGTTGAATAAACACCCATACGCCCGTCGTGCCCGGCCGAATGCTGTCCTGCACAGTGCTGGTCGCCTGCCCCGCCGCATCGCTATCGAGACCGCCGACGGCCACACCCGGACCCCCGGAAACGC
>DASZKQ010000231.1:0-2844 GCA_035552835.1 Mycobacterium sp.
TGGAGCCGGCTCTTTCCGCCCGGCCCGGAAATCCAGAACTACTTCGAAGCGGCGGCTCGTCGGCACAACATCGAGCGAATGATCCGTTACCACACTGAGGTGGTCGATGCCCACCACACCGGGGAGCACTGGCGGTTGACCACCCGCGACGGTGAGAGTCTCGACGCCGACTTTGTCATCTTGGCGACGGGCTTTTTGCACCGCCCCAGCGTGCCGGGCTTCGCGGGGTTGAGCGACTTCGCCGGCCAAATCGTCCATTCGGCACGGTGGAGCGATGACATCGACGTCGCGGGCAAACGGATCGCCGTTATTGGCAACGGCTCCACCGGTGTGCAGTTGATATCGGCGGTAGCCGGTGTCGCTGCTCACGCCACCCTTTTTCAGCGCACACCGCAATGGGTTGCGCCGATGCCCAATCCGCCGATTCCACCGGCCGCCCGCAAGTTGATGAGCCGAAGCCGGCTGCTCAACAGGGCACTGCGGGGTGCCGAGTACAAATCGTTCGAGATTTTCAGCGTCGGCCTCACAGAGCCCGGCTTGCGAAGACGCTTTGTCAACCGGGTGTGCCGGCGCAACCTCGACTCGGTCGCTGATCCGGCGTTGCGCGCCAAGCTAACTCCCGACTACGCACCGGGCTGCAAGCGGTTGATAATTCACCCCGACTTCTACCGCCAGGTGCAGCGTCCCGACGTGACCGTGGAGACGACGGCGATCGACCGGTTCGAAGAACGTGGTATCCGGACTGCTGATGGCCGACTGCACGAGGCCGACATCGTCGTGATGGCAACGGGATTCAATGCGCACGATTATGTTCGTCCGGCGACGGTCCGCGCCGACGACGGCCACACGCTCAACGACGTGTGGTCAGCAGGTCCCCGTGCTTACAAGAGCGTCGCCATTCAGGACATGCCGAATCTATTCATGCTGCTTGGTCCGCATTCCCCGATTGGGAACTTTTCGCTGGTGCAGGTCGCCGAGGCCCAGGCCGCGTACGTGCTCAATTGGATGACGCGATGGGCTGCGGGGGAGTACGACACGCTGCGGCCCACCGCCGGTGCCATCGACGGCTACTTGGAACATATTCGGCGCGGGTTGCCGGGCACGGTGTGGACGACCGGTTGCAGCAGCTGGTACCTGGGCGCCGACGGGCTGCCGGAACTGTGGCCGTATCGCCCACAGGACTATCTGCGGCTGCTCAAAGAGCCCGACGATCCCAGCTACATCATGGAAAGCGGTGTCGGTGGACGCCGCGACTCAACCCTGCGACCGATACGGTAGCATTACGTTCTCAGTTGAATGTATCTACTCGGTAGGTACCGGGAAGGTAGTGCGGTCGCGATGGCGGCGGAAATCAATGGACAACGGGTTCGGCGCACCCAGGCGGAGCGTACTGCCGCCATGCGGACACGGTTGCTGGACGCCACCATCGAGTGCCTGGTGACCTATGGCTATGCCGGAACCACCACGCCGCGAGTAGCCGAGCTCGCCGGCGTCACCCGCGGCGCGCAGATCCACCACTTCCGCTCCAAGGAAGATCTGGTGGTCGCGGCCATCGAACATCTGGCGCAACAGCGTGCGCAGGGCGCGATCCGCGAACTTGGTCGCGTGCAGGCGAGTCCCGACCCGGTGTCGATGGTGCTGGAATTCCTTTGGGAAGCGCACCAAGGCCCGATGTTCATTGCAACAGTGGAGCTTTGGGTCGCCGCCCGCACCGATCCGGTGCTGGCTCAACAGATCGAGCGGGTGGAGCCTGTCGTCAACAGCACCTTGATCGCCGCGATCGCCCAACTGCTGCCCAAGCACCCCGGGCAAAAGCAACTCCGCAACGTCGTCTACACCGCGATGGACGCACTGCGGGGAATCCTTGTTGCGAGCTTTGTCGACCGGGATTCACAGCGTGCGCGGCGCCGGTGGGAGCGCGCGTGTGTGCATCTGCGCGCGATCGCTACCGCCGCGCTGTCGGCAGCATCGTTGGGCTGAGCCGACGGGCCGCCGGTCAGGGCCGGAGCTACTACCGAAGAACCCTGTGTCGGGTACGGCGCCCCCGTACCGCTTCCCAGATCGCGATGAGGACGATGGCAGCTCCGACTCCGATGACGAACGGAATCCATGCGATTCCACCATTGGCATTGTGGTATCCGAAGTAGCTCGCCACCCACGACCCGATCAAGCCGCCCAGGGCGCCAAGTGCGACCGTCATGACCATGCCGATGTCTTGTTTGCCCGGCATGACGAGGCGCGCCACCAAACCGATGACCGCGCCCACGATGATGGCGAGGATTATTGATCCGATCATTACAACTCCTGTTGTCGCGGCGCCCCAGTAGGCACCATCTTCGACTGCGGATACCCGCGACCGATGGGCTTATAACACACATGTTGAGCGCCTCGGCGACGCTCTTACCCGGCCTGTAGGCCCAGGCTTCGCAAGATACAATCTGTCCTGTATGTTTACGTCACGGAACCGGAAGGAGTGCGATGCCTAACAAGGTCTACGTCGTCGGTGTGGGGATGACGAAGTTCGAAAAGCCGGGCCGCCGCGAGGGCTGGGACTACCCCGACATGGCGCGCGAGTCCGGCACCAAGGCACTCGAAGACGCCGGTATCGACTACACCGCGGTCGAGCAAGGCTACGTCGGGTACGTCTACGGCGAGTCGACATCGGGCCAGCGCGCCCTGTACGAGCTGGGCATGACCGGTATCCCGATCGTCAACGTCAACAACAACTGCTCGACCGGGTCGACCGCGTTATACCTTGCCGCCCAGGCGATTCGTGGCGGGCTGGCCGACTGCACCATCGCGCTCGGGTTCGAGAAGATGAAGCCCGGCTCGCTGGCATCGACG
>DASZKQ010000232.1:0-7573 GCA_035552835.1 Mycobacterium sp.
CCTCGCCCAGGCCGGCGCCAATATCATTTCGCTGGATCAGCACTCCACCGCACCCGAGGACGGAACATTTCTGCAGCGCGCGATCTTTCACCTGCCCGGCCTAACAGCTGCCGTCGACGACCTGGAACACAAGTTCGCCACCACGGTGGCCGACAAGTTCAATATCGGCTACCGGTTCACCGAGGCCGCTAAGCCGAAGCGGGTCGCCATCATGGCGTCAAAGGACGACCATTGCTTGTTAGATCTGTTGTGGCGCAACCGTCGCGGTGAACTTCAGATGTCAGTGGTCATGGTGATCGCTAACCATCCCACCCTGGCCGAGCACGTACGGCCCTTCGGCGCCCCGTTCATCCACATCCCGGCCACCCGCGACAATCGCGCCGAAGCCGAGCAGCGTCAGCTCCAGTTACTTTCTGGGAACGTTGATTTGGTGAGACTGGCGCGCTACATGCAGATACTCAGCCCGGCATTTCTCGATGCGATCGGCTGCCCGCTGATCAACATTCATCACTCGTTCCTGCCCGCCTTTATCGGCGCATCCCCCTACAAGCGGGCGCGAGAACGCGGTGTCAAACTGGTCGGCGCGACGGCCCACTACGTTACCGAGGTGCTCGACGAAGGGCCCATCATCGAGCAAGATGTCGTGCGCGTTGACCACACCCACACCGTCGACGACCTGGTGCGGGTAGGCGCCGACGTTGAACGCGCGGTGCTTTCCCGCGCCGTGCTCTGGCACTGCCAGGACCGCGTCATCGTGCACGACAATCAGACCGTCGTGTTCTAACTGGTACGCGCGGCAGCCTGTTGGCCGGCGCGGCGTGAAGCTGCGGCTCGGGAAAACCGTTGGTCTGCCTGAAAACTCGCTGAGATCGCAGTTTGCTTCAGATCTTCAAGATGCGTTCTACTTCTGTTCAACGGGCCGCGCCCCGGGGGACGCACACGCCGCCGCGTCTTGGGTCGGCCGGTCCCCCGCCCGGTACAGAAGTCGTTTGAGCTGGCGCCGCTCGGCCGGGCTCAGGTGCGCCAATATCTTGTCTTCGGCCGCCTCGACGGCCGCTTCCGCCCGCTTGAGCAGCGCCTTGCCCTTGCGGGTGAGCTGAGCGGGCAATGCACGGCCCGACGGCGCCGTTTCCGGGCGGGTCACCGCGCCCATATCTTCCAGCTCGTGCAAAACCAGGTTCATCGCCTGCGCCGTGACGTGCGTGTGGCGGGCAAGGTCGGCGCTGGTGCGGCCCGGATACGTCTCAAGGATGCGCAAGCAGACGAACTCGGGCAATCCGAGCCCCAGCGGTCGCAACGCCGTCGCCGCCTCGGGTCGCACTCGCGCCATCAACCGGCGGACCAGAAAGCCCAGCGTTTGATCCTCGATTTCGCTCATCTGAGACATGCTGACACGGATCACCTGGTCCGAGACCCTGATCGGGCAGCGCGTCGCAGTTGATCTTCTTCTGCATTCTGCCTTGATATCAAGTTTGTTGACACACATCGCAGAGCCGGGTATCAAGTAACTAGATATGCAAATTGGCGGCTGGGCCGGTTGGTTGGTCGCCGTTACCTGAAGGAGAACAAGGGTGTTCGGTGGTGGATTTTCTGGCGGGCCCGGCTTCGGCGGGCCTGGATTCGGCGGACCCGGCTTCGATGGACCCGGCTTCGGCGGGCCTGAATTCGGTGGGCCTGGCTGGGGCGGACCCGGCTTTGGTGGGCACGGCTGGGGCGGACCCGGCTTCGGTGGGCACGGCTTCGGCGGGCACGGGTTCGGCGGGCGACGCAAGCGGGCAGTGATCGGCACTGCTGCCCTGCTGCTCGATGGGCCGGCAAACGCCGAGCAGATTGTGCAGCGCGTTTCTGACGCGACCGAGGGTGCTTTCAGTCCCCCGCAGGGGGTCGTCGAGGTCGCTATTGGCCTGCTGGCGGGTCGCGGCTTCGTGACCGTCAGCGACGGGGTAGCCACCCTGACCGAGCTGGGCACGAATGTGTTGGCGTGGAAGGGCATCAGCAGTGAAACCATCCACGCGTTCCTTGGTCGGGCAGCAAAGTTCGGCGACGTCGCCAAGATCCGTTGGGGGCTCTTCGAGCTCGCCGGACTCGCCCGGACCATCGTCTGGTCGGGCACGGATGCGCAGAAGGAGAAACTCGCCGAGGCTCGAACCAAGGTCTTGGCGGCGATCACCGAAGCCAAGCAGTCACTGCACAGCGCGCTCGCCGAGAGCTGACAGAACCAACCACCAGCGCGGCCGGACCTCCGCTCGGTCGCGCTGGTGGTTCTCGATTACCCGAGCGCGCGTCCGGCCTGTCGCAGTTTTTCCGCCAGCCGGCGGTTGACCGGCTCGGGCAGCAGCTCGGAGACATCACCGCCGAACATCGCGACCTCTTTAGCCAGCGATGACGACACGAACGAATAAAGCGGCGTGGTCGCCACAAAGAAGGTGTCAACGCCGGCGACGTGTTTGTTCATTTGCGCCATCTGGAGTTCGTATTCGAAGTCGGTGCCGGTGCGCAGCCCCTTCACGATGGCCGTCATCCCGCGTGCAGTGACGAAGTCGACCACCAGACCCTCCCCGGCCTCCACCCGCAGGTTGGGCAGATGCGTCGTCGACTCCTTGATCATCGCGATCCGCTCGTCGAGGTCGAACATGCCTTTCTTGGCGGGGTTGGCCAGGATCGCCACCACCACTTCGTCGAACTGGGCCGCGGCGCGTTCGAAGACGTCGATGTGGCCTAACGTCACCGGGTCGAATGACCCCGGGCAGACCGCGCCCCTCATGTGCGATGACGGTACACCGTGACTTAGAGCCGTTCGGCCAGCTCCAGACGGGTGTCGCCGTAAACCCGCTGGGGCCAGGGCTGCCAACCGGCCGGCCAGCTCAGCGCCTGGCTGGTGGCAGCGCGCTCAACGACGGCCAGCGTTCCTTCCCGTGTCCAGCCGTGGGTAGTCAGCGCGGCCAAAGCGGCGTGAATATCGGCGGTCTCGACGTCGTAGGGCGGGTCGGCCAAGACCAGGTCGACTGGCGCTGCGGCCCCGGCTGCCAGCACCGCATCCACCAGCCCGCGACGCAGCGTCGCACCGGGCAAGCCAAGCGTGGCAACGTTGCGCGCGAGCACCGCCGCCGCCCGGTGGTCCGACTCCACAAACAGTGCCGACTCCGCACCGCGCGACAGCGCCTCCAGGCCCAGCGCACCTGACCCGGCATAAAGATCCAGGACGGACATACCGTTGAGGTCCCGCCGGGCGGTCACGATGTTGAACAGCGATTCCCGGACCCGATCGGTGGTCGGCCGGGTTCCCCGTGGCGGTACCGTGATGCGCCGCCCCCCAGCGACGCCGCCGATGATCCGAGTCACAGCGCTGCTCCTCTCCCCCGCAAGCGGGTGGGGGTACCCCCAGCCGCGCAGCGGCGAGGGGCGTGCCCCCACATCGCTCTCTTGCTCTGCATCGTCGCCAGCGCGGTCAGCTGAGCACCGCCAGCAAGTCCCCGCCCTCCACCTGGGCGGTAGCGGACACCGCCACCCGTTCCACGGTGGCATCGGCGGGCGCGGTGATCGGCGCCTCCATCTTCATGGCCTCGATGGTTGCGATGGTCTGGCCGGCAGTCACCCGGTCGCCCACGGAGACGCCGACGGTGACCACCCCGGCGAAGGGTGCCGCGACGTGATTGGGATTGGCCCGGTCAGCCTTCTCCGCGGCAGGCATCTTGCTGGCGATACTGCGGTCACGAACCTCCACCGGCCGCAGCTGGCCGTTGATGATGCACATCACCGTGCGCATGCCGCGTTCGTCGGGCTCGGAGATGGCTTCCAAACCGATCAGCAGCTCCACGCCGGGTTCGAGTTGCACCCGGTGTTCTTCGCCTTGGCGCAAGCCGTAAAAGAACTGGTTGGCCGACAGCCGCGACGTGTCACCATAGCTTTCCCGATGAGCCTCGAATTCCTTTGTCGGCCCAGGGAATAGCAGTCGGTTGAGGGTGGCTTGCCGTTTCGCGCCAAGCAGCGCGAGCGTGGCCTCGTCTTCCGGCGTCAATTGCTCGACGGGCCTGGCCGGGCCGCGGCCGGCCAGGGCCTTGGTGCGCAGCGGTTCGGGCCATCCACCTGCCGGGTCACCCAACTCTCCACGCAGAAACCCCAGCACTGATTCGGGGATGTCGAATCGCCCTGGATCTGAGGCGAATTCGTCTGCGCTCACCCCGGCGCCGACCAATGCGAGCGCCAAATCGCCGACGACCTTCGACGAGGGTGTGACTTTGATCAGCCTGCCCAGCACCCGATCGGCGCCGGCGTAAGCCTCTTCGACCTCCTCGAACCGGTCCCCCAAACCCAGCGCTATGGCCTGCTGGCGCAAATTCGACAATTGGCCACCTGGAATCTCGTGGTGATACACCCGTCCCGTTGGCCCCGGTAGCCCAGATTCGAAGGGCGCGTATACCTTTCGAAGTGCCTCCCAATACGGCTCCAGCCCGCAGACCGCCGACAGCGATAAACCGGTGTCGCGCTCGGTGTGCGCGGCGGCGGCAACGATCGAGCTCAGCGCGGGTTGGCTGGTGGTTCCCGCCATCGGCGCGGCGGCGCCGTCGACAGCGTCGGCGCCCGCGTGCCACGCCGCCACATAGCTGGCCAGCTGGCCGCCGGGTGTGTCGTGGGTGTGGAAGTGCACCGGCAGGTCGAAGCGGCTGCGCAGCGCACTGACCAGTCTTTGCGCCGCCGGTGGCCGCAGCAGTCCGGCCATGTCCTTGATGGCCAGCACGTGGGCCCCGGCGTCCACGATCTGCTCGGCAAGTTTCAGGTAGTAATCGAGCGTGTACAGCTGCTCACCCGGGTCGGACAGGTCGCCGGTGTAGCACATCGCGACTTCGGCTATCGCAGAACCTGTTTCGCGCACCGCGTCGATCGCGGGGCGCATCGACTCGAGGTTGTTCAGCGCGTCGAAGATCCGGAAGATGTCGATACCGGTGGCCGTAGCCTCCTCAACGAACGCCGACGTGACCAGCTCCGGATACGGCGTGTAGCCAACGGTATTGCGGCCGCGCAGCAGCATCTGCAGGCAGACGTTGGGCATCGCATCACGCAGCTCGGCCAGCCGCTCCCAGGGGTCCTCCTTGAGGAAGCGCAGCGCGACATCGTAAGTCGCACCTCCCCAGCACTCCACCGAAAGCAGTTGCGGCATGATGCGGGCGAGGTAGGGGGCGACCATCACCAGGCCGCTGGTGCGCACCCGGGTGGCCAGCAGCGACTGGTGGGCGTCGCGGAACGTGGTGTCGGTGACGCCTACCGCCGGCGACTCTCTGAGCCAGCGCGCGAAACCCTCCGGCCCCAACTCGACCAGCCGTTGCTTCGAGCCCGGCGGTGGCGCGGCTTCCAGATCTACGTGGGGCAGCTTGTCGTGCGGATACACCGTCGAAGGTCGTGACCCGTGTGGGTTGTTGACGGTCACGTCGGCCAGGTAGTTAAGGATCTTGGTGCCGCGGTCGGCCGACGATCGCGCCGTGAGCAGTTGCGGGCGCTCGTCAATGAACGAGGTGGTGATGTGGCCGGCCTGGAAGTCCGGGTCGTCCAGGACCGCTTGCAGGAACGGGATATTCGTCGACACACCACGGATGCGGAACTCCGCGATCGCCCGTCGTGCCCTGGACACGGCGGTGTGGAAGTCGCGGCCCCGGCAAGTCAGCTTGACCAGCATGGAGTCGAAGTGCGCGCTGATTTCCGCGCCCAGATTCGTGCCGCCGTCCAGCCGAATGCCGGCCCCGCCCGGACTGCGGTACGCACTAATCCGGCCCGTGTCGGGCCGGAACCCGTTGGCCGGGTCTTCGGTGGTGATGCGGCACTGCAGCGCCGCACCGTGCGGCCGGATCGTCTCCTGCCGCAGACCCAAATCGTCGAGCGTCTCGCCGGAAGCGATGCGCAGCTGGCTGGAGACCAGATCGACGTCGGTGATCTCCTCGGTAACGGTGTGCTCAACCTGGATCCGTGGATTCATCTCGATGAAGACGTGATGCCCGCGCTCGTCCAGCAGGAATTCCACCGTGCCCGCGCAGCTGTAGCCGATGTGTCGGGCGAAATCCACTGCGTCGGAGCAGATTTTGGCGCGAAGTTCCTCGGGCAGATTCGGAGCTGGCGCCAACTCGACGACTTTCTGGTGGCGCCGCTGCACACTGCAGTCCCGCTCGTAGAGATGGATCACGTTGCCGTGCGTGTCGGCCAACATCTGAACCTCGATGTGGCGCGGGTTGATCACCGCCTGCTCGAGGTAGACCGTCGAATCCCCGAATGCCGATTCGGCTTCTCGGCTGGCGGCTTCGATGGCCTCGGGCAGCGCGGCGGGATCGGTGACACGCCGCATCCCACGGCCCCCGCCCCCTGCGACCGCCTTGACGAACAACGGGAATTGCATATTCGAGGCAGCAGACGCCAGCTCATCGACGTCTGCTGACGGCGCCGACGAGGCGAGTACGGGCAGACCGGCTTCGCGGGCGGCCGCGACCGCACGGGACTTATTGCCGGTCAGCTCAAGCACTTCGGCGCTAGGCCCGACGAATGTGATACCCGCGTCCGCGCAGGCGGCCGCCAGCTCGGGGTTCTCCGATAAGAATCCGTATCCGGGGTATACCGCGTCGGCGCCGGAACGTCGTGCCGTGTCGACGATTTCGTCGACCGACAGATACGCTCGCACCGGGTGGCCGACCTCGCCGATCTGATAGGACTCGTCCGCCTTGAGGCGGTGCACCGAATTTCGGTCTTCGTACGGATAGACGGCGACGGTGCCGACGCCGAGCTCGTAAGCCGCGCGAAACGCGCGGATAGCGATCTCGCCCCGATTGGCAACCAACACTTTCGAGATCACGCGCGTCCCCTACCTCGGCTGTTTATAGAAGCGTCGACCAGTAGTTCCAGAACCGGGCCAAAATCAGCAGAAAGGCCGCGGTAAACCAGAGCGCGGCGATCGACCAACGCCACCGGTAGAGCTCGCGCATTACTGGGCTGTTATGGCTTTCACCGGCGGGTCGGAACGCGATCGAGGCGACCACCACCAACAGCGAGATGTTGGCCACCCACACCACCATGCAGTACGGGCACAACGCCCCGATCCGGTAAAGACTTTGGAAGATCAGCCAGTGCACGAAGCCGGCGCCCGCCAGGGTCCCGGCGGCTATTCCAACCCAATACCACTGCGGCAGCGGCACTTTCGCCACAGTCAAGACGCCGGTAACCGTGACGACGCTGAACGCGGCGATACCGATGAGCGAGTTGGGAAAGCCCAGCACCGATGCTTGTGGCGTTGTCATCACCGAACCGCACGACACGATCGGGTTAATGTTGCACGACGGCACGTACGACGGGTTGCGCAGGATCTCGATCTTCTCCACCGTCAACGTGAACGAGGCGATCAGCCCGACCACCCCGGCGATCAGCACCCACCATGCGCTGGCCAGCGGCACCCGCGGTGCATGCCGCGACGACGAAGCCGAATCCTGCGCCGGCTCGCCAGCTTGCGCTGACACCTCGACGGTCACGACGCCGGTGGGGTCGCCGCCGTGTCGAGGCCGGGGACATCCCCGACGATCTCTTTGATCTTGGCCACCAG
>DASZKQ010000233.1:0-4552 GCA_035552835.1 Mycobacterium sp.
CAGCAGCGGCCCCAAATCGCTTGGCAGCGGCTAAGTCCCAGGATGCTGCTGGTACATCCGGTGCACGAATTGCTGCGCGAGCTGCCGTTATTGATCGGGGGACTGGTGCTCGGTTCGACCACCGGCAACCAGTCCTGGACGGTGGCGGTGCTCGCGCTCAGCGCTGTGGTGGGCGTGGCGCGCTGGTTCACTACCAGCTACCGCATCGAGTCCGACCCCGAATCCGGCCACGTCCAACTGCGGGCCGGCCTGCTGAATCGCAAGGTTTTGTCGGTGCCGCGCAACCGGATTCGATCGGTGCAAACCGATGCGCGGTTGCTGCACCGGCTGTTGGGGCTGGCCGTGCTGCGGGTGAGCACCGGCCAAGGTAGCACCGGTGAGCACGGTTCTGGCGGCTTCGAGCTCAACGCTGTCAGGGTCGACGAGGTGCCGCGACTACGGGCCATACTGCTGGCCGAATCACCACAGTCTGGCGATGCGCCGACCGCGGAGCCCGCGGCGTCGAGCTCGGTGGTGGTGCGCTGGCAGCCGTCGTGGTTGCGATATGCGCCGTTGAGTCTTTCCGGGCTGCTGACCATGGCTGCCGCCGCGGGCGTGGTATATCAGAGCGGATTCGTTGGGCCGCTGCAGCATTCGGAGTTGGTGGCGGCGGGGCTGGCGGCGGCCCAGCGGCTGGGTGTGGCAGCCACCGTCGCAGTGATCGCGGCGGTGGTGCTGGTCGCTTCGGTGCTGCTGGCGGTGCTGCGGTCACTGCTCGTCTACGGCAACCTGGTGCTGCTGCGCCGAGCCGACGTCCTGCACTTGCGGCACGGTCTGCTGCGGCTGCGCGAGCACACTTATGACATGAGCAGGCTGCGCGGCGGGACGCTGCGGCAGCCGCTGCTGGTGCGTGTCTTGGGCGGCGCCCGGCTGGATGCGGTGATGACCGGCGTGCATGGTGCAGGCGAGTCGTCGGTGCTGCTGCCGCCGTGTCCGGTTGCCACCGCGGAAGCGGTGTTGACCGGGTTGGTCGGGGGTCCCGAAAACGCCTGGGTGGTCACCGGGCCGTTGCGCGGTCACGGCCGTCGGGCAGCGGCCCGGCGGTGGACGCGCGCATTGGGGGTTCCGCTGCTGACTGGTGTGGCGCTGGCGGTAGTGACTGTGCTGATTGGGATTTCGGCGGTGCCCGCGTGGTTGTGGGTGGCGTGGGTGGCGGTCACGGCGTGGTGTGGGTTGCTGGCCGCCGACCGGGTGAGCGCACTTGGACACCGGGTCGACAGCCGCTGGCTGGTGATGCGTGCCGGCAGCCTGGAACGCCGCCGCGACTGCCTGGCAACGGCGGGCATCATCGGCTGGACCGTGCGGCAGTCGCCGCTGCAACGCCGGGCCGGGGTGGCCACCCTGGTGGCGGCCACCGCCGCTGGCATCAAGCGCTACCCGCTGATCGATGTCCCGGAAAACCAGGTCTGGGCGGTCGCGGCGGAAGCCTCGCCGTGGGTGGCCGACAGCATGTGGGCGACCCGCTGATTTTCGCCGAACGTGTACTGAGGGCGAAAAATCGGCTGGCAAATTTATCGCCGTGGTTGCACGTTCGGCGCTAGGCGGTCAATCCGCGCACCGCTTCGATACGGGCCCTAAGCTGGTCGGAGCTGGCCGCGACCACCGCCGGGCCGCCGCAGAGGCGGCGCAGCTCGTTGTGAATCCAGCCGTGCGGCTTGCCCGTTCGGTGGTGTGCCACCGACACCAGGGCGTTGAGCTCGCGGCGCAGGTCCCGCAGTTGCCCGTATCGGGTGACCGGTTCGGCCACGGCGGCGCCGTCGCGGGTGCGACGGTCTAGTTGCTCAACTTGGCGGCGCAGCAACAACTCTCGCATCTGGTTGGCGTCCAACAGGCCGGGTAGACCCAAGTAGTCGGCTTCTTCGTCGCTACCTGCGGGGGTGGCGGTGCCGAACGACGAGCCGTCGAAAATCACCTGGTCCAGTTCCGCGTCGGCGCCCAACGACATGAACCCGTTCTCGGTCTCGGATGGCTCAGTCCGGCGGCGCTGCGCGGCAGCCAGGTCGTCGTCCTCCCGGTGTGGCTGGCCGAGCACGTGATTGCGTTGCGCCTCCAGCTCACTGGCCAGCTGCAGCAGCGATTGCACCGACGGCAGAAAGATGCTCGCGGTCTCGCCCGGCCGCCGCGACCGCACGAAGCGGCCGATCGCCTGGGCGAAGTACAGCGGGGTCGACGCGCTGGTGGCATAAACGCCCACTGCCAGCCGCGGCACGTCGACACCCTCGGACACCATCCGCACGGCAACCAGCCAGCGGCTGGTGCCCGCGGAGAACTTCGCGATGCGATCTGACGAGCCACGGTCGTCGGAAACGACGACGGTTGGCGCCTCGCCGGTAATCCGGTCCAGCAGAAGGGCATAGGCGCGGGCGGCTTTCTGATCCGACGCGATGATCATGCCGCCGGCGTCGGCCACTCCGCCGTCGCGCAATTGCCGCAGCCGGGTATCGGCGGCGGAGATCACCGCGGGCATCCACTCGCCGGCCGGATCCAGTGCGGTGCGCCACGCGCGGGCGGTGTGCTCGGCGCTGGCCGGCTCGCCGAGCCGCGCGGCGTACTCGGCGCCCGCACTGTCGCGCCAGCGGGTCTCACCGGAGTAGGCCAGGAACACCACGGGACGCACCACGCCGTCGGCCAGCGCGTCGGCGTAGCCGTAGCTGTGATCGGCCGCCGAGCGCAGCACGCCGTTGCCGTTGGCCTCGTAGCGGACGAACGGGATCGCGGCGTCGTCACTGCGGAAAGGTGTGCCGGTCAACGCCAGTCGCCGGGTGGCGTCGCCGAACGCCTCGCGGATGCTCTCACCCCAGCTCTTGGCGTCCCCGCCGTGATGAATCTCGTCGAAGATCACCAACGTGCGCCTGCTCTCGGTGCGCACCCGATGCCGGGTGGGATGGCTGGCCACTTGGGCGTAGGTGACGACGATGCCGTGGTACTCCGCCGAGGTATGCGCGGCGGCGTTTCGGAACTTGGGATCCAACGCGATGCCGTCGGCAGCGGCCGCCAGCGCCCACTGCCTCTTGAGGTGCTCGGTGGGCACTACCACGGTGATCGTGTCGACGCTGCGATCGGCCAGCAACTCGGTGGCGATCCGCAGAGCAAACGCCGTCTTACCTGCACCGGGGGTAGCGACCAGCAAGAAATCACGCGGCTTGGCGGTTAGGTACCGCACCAAGGCTCGCCGCTGCCAGCCCCGCAATGCCCGGGTGCTGGGCGCTTCACTAGCCCGCACCCGGAGACTCCTAACTGGTCGAGATGCAGTCTAGGACAAGCACATCGGGGCTCGCATCTTCCCAGGACAGCGGCGCGTCGGCGGCAGGCCTATTGTCAGGTCGTGATTACCGGACTGGCTCATAGCGGGGTTTGTGTGCCCGACTGCGAAGCAGCGGTGGCGTTCTACCGAGACGTGTTGGGCATGCGGGTGTTGTCGCCGCCGTACGTGATGGCCGGCGACGCGATCCGCGACGACATGGGCGAGTTGGTGTCCGATCCCACCATGAAAGCGGCCATCGTGGGGTTTGATGACGACGGCGATCGGGTCCTCGAGGTGATTGAGTACCTCGGCGTCGCCGGCGGCGATGAGCGAAGCACCGCGGCGTTAACCGACCACGGTTTGTCGCACGTCGGGCTGATCTGCGAGGACCTTGACGCGACAAGGGCTGAGCTCGAGGCCAAAGGGGTGCGCTTTCTGGTCGACGGCGTTGCCGACGTAGCGCGGGTCCGCACGACATGGTTCGTCGACCCATGGGGCGTGGTGTTCATTCTCGTCGAGAAAAGCAAGCCGGCGCGTCCCTACTTTGCGCAGTGGGGCTGAAGCCAGCGAAGCCGGCTACACGAAGAAGTTGTCGTGGCGGATGAACCATTCCCGGCGTTCGTCGTCGGTCATGTCGGCCAACGCGCTGAAGCCCTCGAAGTAAGCCTCCCGAGGCGCGCCCGAAGCGAACAGCATCAACACTGACGCGGGTTCATCGGCCTCGTTGCGAAAACCGTGAATGCCGCCGGGCGGGACGTAGAGGAAGTCGTGCGGGTGACCGTCGATCCAGTCGTTACCGTCGTAGAGCTTCATCGTGCCGGAAAGCACGAAGAACGCCTCGGACATGGCCCGGTGAAAGTGCGGGCCGGGCCCGCCTCCGGCCGGAGCGATGTCGACGCGACGAAGGCCCGTAAAGGGGCCCAGTCGCCGGCGGTGGCTTGCTGGTTGGCCAAGTAGTGGTACTGGACGCCGTAGGTCTCGTAGTCCGGCGGTTGGTCGGCGCGCTTGATCCAAGCGCTGACTTCCGGCTCGTCCTTGAGGTAGCGCGGCTCGGGATAGGGCGGCACCACGAGCGACATGAGTGCTCCGTTGGGGTCGTAGCATCGGTGCTGTGCCGAAGCCCATCTCCGACGAAAACGTCCGCGCGGAAAGGCTTCTTGACGCCCAGGATAAAGCGGCGCAATTGTTCGACGAGATCGAGCGCCGCGAAATGATCCGCCCGGGCGTCGGTGAGCAGGAATTGTCCGACGAGATCCGCGACCTGGCCGC
>DASZKQ010000234.1:0-5941 GCA_035552835.1 Mycobacterium sp.
CCGCGCAGCGGGGTGCGCAAACGCACCACAAGCTCATCGCCCGCCAACTCGGCGACCGCGTCGACGGCCTCGCCGTGCGCACGCACCTGCACCGCGCACTCGACAGGTCCGGTCGGTGGGATCCCGGCGGTGAAAACCGGCTGTTGCCCGGTCAGATGCCGAACATCCAGGTCGGCCGCCGAGCCCACCCGAATGGTGCCGCTGTCAGCGTCGATCGCCGTGACGTAGCGCGGCTGGCCGTCCGGGCCCGGGCCGGCAATACCCAGTCCCTTGCGCTGGCCGATGGTGAAACCGTGCACTCCGTCATGGTTGGCCAGCACGGTCCCCCGCTGGTCGACGACCGAGCCGCGGCGCACCCCGATCCGGGCCCCCAGGAAAGCGCGCGTATCGCCCGACGGGATGAAGCAAATGTCATGGCTATCCGGCTTGTCCGCGACCGCCAGGCCGCGGCGGGCCGCCTCGGCGCGAATCCGCGACTTCGGGGTGTCCCCGATCGGGAACGCGGCACGGCGCAATTGATCGGAGGTCAGCACCGCCAGCACATAGGACTGGTCCTTGTCCCGGTCGACCGCCCGACGCAGCCGCCCGCCGGACAGCCGGGCGTAGTGCCCGGTGGCTACCGCGTCGAAACCCAATGCCAATGCACGTATCGCCAGCGCCGAGAACTTGATCCGCTCGTTGCATCGCACACACGGGTTTGGGGTCTCGCCGCGAGCGTAGGACGACACGAAGTCGTCGATCACGTCTTCTTTGAACCTGTCGGCGAAATCCCATACATAGAACGGAATTCCGAGGACATCAGCGACCCGCCGAGCGTCGCCTGCGTCTTCTTTGGAGCAACAGCCCCGTGAGCCGGTGCGCAAGGTGCCCGGGGCCTGCGACAGCGCCAGATGCACGCCGACCACGTCGTGCCCGGCATCGACCATGCGCGCAGCGGCGACCGACGAATCGACGCCGCCGCTCATCGCGGCAAGAACCTTCATCGTGACGCCCCCGCGGCGGCCAGCGCGGCTTGCCGGGCGCGGGCCACCGCACCCGGCAGCACCCGCAGTGCGGCGTCAACATCGGCCTCGACACTGCTGTGCCCCAACGACAATCGTAGCGATCCGCGGGCACTGACGGGCTCAGCGCCCATTGCGAGCAACACGTGTGAGGGCTGTGGCACCCCGGCGGTACACGCCGACCCGGTTGAGCATTCGATTCCGTTGGCGTCCAACAACATCAGTAGCGCATCGCCCTCGCAGCCGTCGAAGGTGAAGTGCGCGTTGCCCGGGAGCCGTCGCGAGCCGGCAGCACCATTGAGGCGAGTGTCCTCGATGCCTGCCAGTACACCGTCGATGAGACGGTCGCGCAGTAGCCGCAGCCTCGCGCTGTTGGTCTCCAGCCCGTCCACGGCAAGCTGCATTGCAGTCGCCATGCCCACGGCACCGGCGACATCGGGAGTGCCAGAACGAATGTCGCGTTCTTGGCCACCGCCGTGCGATAGCGGCACGCAGCCGACGTCGCGGCGCAGCAGCAGCGCCCCCACACCGGGCGGGCCGCCGAACTTGTGGGCAGTCACACTCATGGCGGACAGCTGGCTGGCGCCGAAGACGACCGGCAGCTGTCCCACCGCCTGGACCGCGTCGCTGTGCATGGGGACGTCGAATTCGGCAGCGACGGCGGCGAGTTCGTCGATCGGCATGATCGTGCCGACCTCGTTGTTGGCCCACATCACCGAGACCAGCGCGACGTCGTCGTGGCGCTGTAGCGCGTCACGCAGCGCGGCAGCAGACACCGAACCGTCGGCGGCGGTAGGCAACCACGTCACGTCGGCGCCTTCATGGTCAACCAGCCAGTTCACCGAGTCCAGCACGGCGTGGTGTTCCACCTCGGTGGTGACAATGCGCCGATGCCGCGGCTCGGCGTCGCGGCGCGCCCAGTAGATCCCCTTGACGGCAAGATTGTCGCTTTCGGTGCCGCCGGCGGTGAAGATCACCTCGGACGGACGCGCACCCAGCTTGGCCGCGATCGACTCGCGGGACTCCTCCATTCGGCGCCGAGCGGCCCGACCCGTGGTGTGCAGCGATGAGGCATTGCCCACGGTGTTCAGCGCGCCCGTCATCGCCTCGATGGCAGCGGGGTACATCGGGGAGGTAGCGGCGTGATCGAGGTAGACCATGACCTGCCCAGGATACCGACGCCGCCCTAACGGTCAGGACGCGAGCACACGCGGGCGCTGCTGATGACCTGGGTGCGACGAGGTTGTCGTGCGTATCGCGGGCCTGGCAGCGACGGGCCAGCTCGCGCCGATCAGCGCCCGGCAGCTGCAGCGATTCGACGTAGACCCGTGCCACAGTACGACGGGCGACCAGCAACCGACCGATCGAACGTAGCAACGTGTCGTCACCGATATAAGCCGGAACGGTCGAGACGCTGCCGTCGCGGTGGTGGTAGCGCAGCCGCAGCGGCTGGACCGGTCGGCCGGTGTCGACCGCGGCCTGGAACATCGCCGGATAGAACGGCCCCGACGCCAGACCACACCAGGTGGTGCCCTCCGGGAAAGCCACCACCGTCTGACCGGCACGCAGCCGAGCGGCGACGGTGTCGACGACGCCGGGCAGCTGGCGCAAGCTGGCCCGCTCGATCGGGATGACCTTGATGATGCAGGCCATCATCCGCACGACGAGATTGTCGGCCACGTCGGCGCGGCCGACAAACGACGCGGGCGGCGTCCGCCACCGGGTTGCGGGAAGGACCGCGGCGATCGTCACGATGTCCAGCCACGACATGTGGTCGCTAACCACCAACACACCGGGCAGATTTCGAATCGGCCCGCCCGACACCGTGATTCGTACCCCGAGACACCACAACAGCAGTCGGCAATAAAAGCGCTTGGCCTGCGACCGGCCCGGCAGCGGAACCGCGACCAGTAGCAGCGCCGGGGCCAAGAGCAGGGCCAGGCTGACCCGCAACATCACCCGCAGCGCCACGATCACCGACGGGACGCTTCCGAGCCGCCGGCCCGCAGACAACTTGTATCGCAGGATGCGCGCGGCAGCCAGGCGTGATCGCGTGTCTCGGGGCTGCTCATCAGGCCACCGTGCCCGTCGCTTCGGCGGCCGCCGATACCGACCGGAGTCGACGCAGATAACGGGTGTCGGCATGACGTTTGTCCAGCAACGCGGGGAAATCGCCCACGCCGAAGTCGGCGTCGTAGGCCGGCTCACCGCATATTCGCGCACCCAGCCGCAGGTAGCCGCGCATCAACGGCGGGATCACCGGCCGCGTGGGGGCAGAAATCTCATCGAGCGGGCGTCCGTCGATGACCACCGGGCGGTGCGGATGCACCCGGTATTGCGGCGGGGCGGCGTGGCGGCGCAGCACGAAGTCACGCACACCGCGAATCTGGGTGCCCGGTGGTTCGCCGTCCCCGGTGACGGGAACCGACACGCAGCCGGTGACATAGTCGTAGCCGCATCGGTCGAGGTAAGCCAGGATGCCAGCCCACATTAAAAGCACGACGGCGCCGTTGCGGTGATCTTGGCGAACCACCGCGCGTCCCATCTCCACCAGCGACGGCCGCAGCGAATCCAGCGCCCGGATGTCGAATTCGGTTGCGGTATAAAGCCCCCGGGCGGCGACGGCACCGGTCGGCGACAGCATCCGGTAGCAACCCACCAGCTCGCCCGAGTTGTCCTCGCGGACCAGCAGGTGATCGCAGTGCTCGTCGAAACGGTCAATGTCGAGACCGGCTTCCTGTCCAGTCAGGGTGAAGCCCGGCTCGTTGCTGAATACGTCGTAGCGGAGCCGCTGCGCGGACTCGATCAGCATGGGATCGGTGGACAGCAGCAGCGAATAGCGCGGCCCGGTGGCCGAAGCTGTCCCCGCGGCGGGTTTGTCAGCGGATATGAGGACCGAGTCAATGCTCATGCGCGCCGCTCTCCCCCGCATGCGGGAGGTGCCCCCACCTCATCGCTGCCGTGTATATCGTCGTCGTCGCGGCTCATGCCATCACAGTTAGCGTCGTTGATCAGCTAATTGGCATCGGCGCCATGACGTGTCCGTGCACGGCAGATGACGATGTCGCAGCGAAGATCGGACAACCGCGCAGGTCGGCAGCAACGAGTTGCCTGGATCACAAAATTGCTCCAAACTGCGACCGTGGCTGAGGTCGGCGGCGCGACATTCGATCCAGATGCGCTGCGCGCCAGATACGCGCGGGAACGCCAGCGGCGGCTGCGCGCCGACGGGATCTCGCAGTACGTGCAGATCGCGGGTGCATTCAGCCGTTTTGGCGACGACCCGTGGGCCGATCCCGACTTCACCCGCGACCCGATAACCGATGCCGTCGACGTCGCGGTCGTCGGCGCCGGCTTCGGGGGGCTACTCATCGGGGCCCGGTGCAAGCAGCTCGGCGTCGACAATGTCCGGTTAATCGATAAGGCCGCCGATGTCGGCGGCACCTGGTACTGGAATCGCTACCCCGGAATCGCCTGCGACGTGGAGTCCTACGTCTATATGCCGTTGCTGGAGGAGCTCGGCTACCTCCCGACCGAGAAGTATGCGAAGGGCGCCGAAATTTTCGCTCACTGCCGCCGCATCGCCGAGCACTACGACTTGTACCGTGACGCGTGTCTGCAGACTGAAGTAAACGAAATCCGTTGGGATCCGGATACTTCCCGCTGGGTCATTTCCACCGACCGCGGCGACGAGATTCGCGCCCGATTTGTAGCGATGGCGAACGGCTATCTCCAGAAGCCGAAACTGCCGGGGATAAGCGGTATTACAACGTTCAGCGGTCACGCGTTTCATACCAGCCGCTGGGATTACGAGCACACCGGCACCGACCTTGCCGGATTGTCCGACAAGCGCGTCGGCATCATCGGAACCGGTGCGACGGCGATCCAGTGCGTACCGCGGCTGGCCGAATCTGTGCATCGGCTGTTCGTCTTTCAGCGCACCCCGTCAACCGTCGACGTGCGGGCCAACCGGCCGACCGAACCCGAGTGGGCGGCAGCGCTGCAGCCCGGTTGGCAGCAGCGGCGGATGGAGAACTTCCAGATTCTCACCGCGGGTGGTCAATCCGACGAAGATCTGGTCGACGACGCGTGGACCAGCCTGACCAAAAAACTGCCGATCGTGAACGAAGGCGGTTCCAACGCCGCCGAGCTGGCCGACTTCGCCAAGATGGAAGAGATCCGGGCGCGCGTCGATGCGATCGTCGCCGATGCCGCCACCGCGGAGGCGCTCAAGCCGTGGTACGGGTACTTCTGCAAGCGGCCCTGCTTCCACGACGAGTACTTGCACGCGTTCAACCGTGACAACGTCAGCCTCGTCGACACGCACGGCCGCGGAGTCGAGCAGATCACCCGCGACGGCGTGGTCGTCGACGGAGTCGAATATCCGCTCGATTGTTTGATTTTCGCCACCGGCTTCGAGGTCGGCACGAGTTACTCGCAACGCACCGGCTTCGAAGTCATCGGCCGCGACGGCGTGACCCTCACCAAGAAGTGGGCCGACGGCGTGCGCACTTTGCACGGCCTGCACGTCAACGGGTTTCCGAACTGCTTCATCGAAAGCATCGCGCAGTCCGGCTTCACCGTGAACTTCCCTTACCTCATCGACACCCAGTCCCGCCACATCGCCTGGGTGATCGCCTGGGCATTGCACAACGGTGCCGCGGAGGTGGAAGCCACCCTCGACTCCGAAGCTGCCTGGGTCGACACCGTCGTGGCACGCTCCAGTGTCATCGCAGGCCGGCGCGAGTCATGCACTCCCGGGTACTACAACCGCGAGGGCCACGCGGATGTGCGATTGAACCAGGACAGCTTCTTCTTCGGCAGCCCAACCGAATACGCCGACATCCTCGAGACATGGCGGACGACGAGTGAACTTGCCGGGCTTGACGTGCGGTCGTCGCTGGCACCGGTGCCAACGGACTGAACGGACCCGCGGTCAG
>DASZKQ010000235.1:0-8148 GCA_035552835.1 Mycobacterium sp.
TGCCCGAAGACGACGACCACCCCTACCGGACCGGTCCGTGGCGACCGCAGACCACCGAGTGGGACGCCGATGACCTCACTGCCGTCGAGGGTGAAATCCCCCGCGACCTGGACGGTGTCTACCTGCGCAACACCGAAAACCCGTTGCATCCGGCATTGAAGACTTATCACCCGTTCGACGGCGACGGCATGCTGCACGTGGTTGGCTTCCGTGACGGAAAAGCCTTCTACCGCAATCGCTTTGTCCGCACCGAAGGTTTCCTGGCCGAGAACGAAGCCGGCGAGCCGCTGTGGCCGGGGCTGGCCGAACCGGTGCAGTTGGCCAAGCGCGATCAAGGCTGGGGTGCTCGGACCCGGATGAAGGACGCGTCGAGCACCGACGTCATCGTGCACCGAGGTATCGCACTGACCAGCTTCTACCAGTGCGGTGATCTGTACCGAGTCGACCCGTACTCGGCCAATACGCTCGGTAAGGAGACCTGGGACGGAAACTTCCCGGGCGACTGGGGTGTGTCCGCGCATCCGAAGGTCGACGCCAAAACCGGCGAGCTGCTGTTCTTCAACTACAGCAAGCAGGCGCCGTACATGCACTACGGCGTCGTCGACGACGGCAACCAACTGGCCCACTACGTCGACATTCCGCTGCCTGGGCCGCGACTGCCGCACGACATGGCTTTCACCGAAAACTATGTGATCCTCAACGATTTTCCGTTGTTCTGGGACCCGAGGCTGCTCGAACACGACGTACATCTGCCGCGGTTCTATCCAGACATTCCGTCCCGCTTCGCCGTGCTCCCGCGTCGAGGCGCAACCGGGGACATCCGATGGTTCGAGGCACACCCGACGTTCGTGCTGCACTTCGTCAACGCCTACGAAGAAGGCGACGAGATCGTGCTCGACGGATATTTCGAAGACGCTCCTCAGCCCCTGGACACCGGTGGAACAGCGTGGGACAAGCTCTTTCGCTTCCTGGCGCTGGATCGGCTGCAGGCCCGGCTGCACCGGTGGCGGTTCAACTTGGTCACCGGGGCCGTGGCCGAAGAGCAATTGTCGGATTCCATCACCGAATTCGGAGCGATCAACTCCGATTACGCAGCCGGCAAGTATCGCTACAGCTATGCAGCCACCGGGAAGCCAGGCTGGTTCCTGTTCGACGGGCTGGTCAAGCATGATCTGCACACCGGAGGCGAAGAGCGCTACCCGTTCGGCGACGGCGTGTATGGCAGTGAAGCCGCGATGGCTGCCCGGGTGGGCGGTGCCGACGAGGATGACGGCTACCTGGTCACGCTGACTACCGATATGAATGCGGACGCGTCCTACTGCCTGGTCTTCGATGCCGCCCGAGTCGGCGATGGTCCGGTATGCAAACTCGCGCTGCCCGAACGTATTTCCAGCGGCACTCATGCCACCTGGGCACCAGGCGAACAGTTGCGGCGCTGGCATACCGCCGACTCCCCTGCCGGCGCGATCGGGCTGTGAGCGCGGCGACCCCGACCACGCTGAGCCCCGGTGGCACCAATGCCGTCGGGCGAATCCTCGGATTGCTCGGCGACGAGTGGACGCTGCTGATCATCCAGCAGGCACTGTTGGGGGCAACCCGTTATGGCGAGTTCATCCAGCGCCTGCCGATCTCAAACTCGGTGCTCACCAACCGGTTGCGGGCGCTGACGGATGACGGACTGCTGGTGCGCAGGACGTACCGGACCCGGCCCGTTCGCGCCGAGTATCTGATCAGCCAACGCGGACGGGCCCTTTGGCCGGTACTGCTGTCGATCTGGGAGTGGGAACGACGGTGGGTGCCCAAGCATGTGCACCGGCTCCCGAGGATGCGCCACACATTGTGCGGCGGCGACTTTGCGCCGATGCTGACCTGCCGATCGTGCACCGAGGTGGTGACCGAGAAGCAGGTCACTGCGCGCTGGGGTCCAAGTGGCTCGTGGCCGCGCTCGGTACCCGAGGCGGTCACCCGTCGCCGAGCAAGCGCCGAGGGCAACCGACATCAGGCGGGGCTATTCCCAGAGACGATGAGTGTGTTCGGAAACCGTTGGGCGGCGGCGCTGTTGGTGTGCGCTTTTCTCGGGACGAACCACTTCACCGATTTTCAAACGCAGCTTGGGGCGCCGCCGACCCTGTTGGCCGGCAGGTTGCAGACGTTCTGCGCCAACGGCGTGCTTTCCGCATCGCGGCAAACCGGGCAGGCACGCGCCCGTTATCAACTCACCGAAAAGGGCCGCGCGTTCTTCCCGGTGATCGTCACCGCGCTGCAGTGCGGCCAGCAATGGTTTCACGCGCCGGAAGGGCCGGCCGTGCTGATCACCCACCTCGGCTGCGGCCAGCCGTTCGCCGGCGAACTGACCTGCGACCAGTGCGCTCAGCCGCTGAAAGGCGCGCAAGTCAGGGTGGGCTAGTGGATCGGCCGCCGCGTAGCGACGACGCCAACGCCCACACGGAGCACAGCACCGCGGCAGCCGCGGCGACGCCACCGATGTAAAGCCCATATGCGGCCGACACCGGTGGCTTGACGTTGACGTCGTAATACCACGCCGTGAGCGCGACAACCAGCAGCGAGATCACCAGCGCGGCAACCGATGCCGACCGTGCTGATAAGCCCCTGCCAACCATCGCGCCCGCCACCAGCAACGTCGAGGACAGCAACACGATCAGCTGACCGGGCCCGAAGCCCGGCGGAAGATGAAGGCTGCCGACGCTACCGCCGATGGCGTTGGCCCAGCCGCCGCCCCCCGTGCCCGTCGTCAGCCACGGCAACCACGCGCTCACCGACACCGTCGCGGCGAACAGCGCAACCAACCAACCGGGGCGTAGGCGGGTCATACTCCGACAGTAGCGCGGGGAATCAGCTCTGCAGCGAGGACAGGTTGAACGCGCTGCCCGTCGGGTCGGTCGCCGCGGCGAGCCTCCCGTAGGGCGTGTCCTCGGCAGGCCGGAGCACCGCGCCGCCGTGGTCGGTGATCAGTTGCAGCGTCTTGTCGACATCCGCAGCGCCGAAGAAAGTGGTCCAGGTCGACGGGACACCGTCGGGCAGAATGCCGGCGCCGTCCATCACGCCGAGCAATTGTTGGTCACCGAACCAGGCTGTTGTGTAACGGAATTCGTCGGTGTCGGAGATCTGCTCAGTCTGCCACCCGAAGACTTCGCGGTAGAAGTCGACAGCGGCGCGGTAGTCACGTGTGGTCAGCTGGTGCCAAACCGGCGCGCCGGCCTCGCCGATCAGCTCGAAACCGCGGTGCTCGAGCGGCTGCCACAAACCGAAGGCCGCGCCGGGTGGGTCGATCGCCAGGCTCATGTGGCCCTTGGTCGGCACCTCCATCGGCCCGATGAAGCACGAGCCGCCAGCCGCGGTCAGAGCCGACACTCTCGCGTTGATGTCGGCCGTGTGGAAGTAGGTGGCCCAGTGGTCCGGGGTCGCAGACTCGGGCGGGTTGGCCATTAGCCCGGCGACCGGGTGGCCGTCCTTGGCAGCATTGATATATCCGCCGTAGTCCGGCCCGGCGGATTCGAAGGCCCAGCCGAATACCGTGCCGTAGAAGTCTTGGGCGCGTTGGACGTTCGACGATGTCAAATCAAGCCAGCAGGGAGCGCCGAGCGGCGCGCCGTCACGGATGGGCACGATGATCTCCTTATGCGTCACGAGGCCCCGAAGCGGGGTTCACCGTTACCGACTGGCGCAGAGCCGAAAACTCATCGCAAAGCCGCGTGGTGGATCAGGCCGGCGCGAACACCGTGACGAACTTGTTCAACGAGTCCCGGATGTCGCTGCGCAATGCGGCGGCGACGATCATGCCGATTGGCCCGAACAGCGCCGGACCTCCGAGATGCACATCGAAGCTGACGACCGAGTCTTGGTTTCCGGGGCTCTTCGGCTTGACTTTCGCGATCAACTTGACTTTGACGCCACCGACACCCTCACCGTTGAGCGTCATGGTCTCCGGCGGCTTGTAATTTACGATCGTCCATTTGATTCGGTTGGGCATGCCCTTGACTTCGACGATCGACGCGATGACGGTGCCCTTCTCCAACTGCTCGGGCAGCTTGGTTCGCCACACCCGGTGGATGGTCAGCCACTCCTTGAAGCGGGACAGGTCAGACGCACTCTCCCACGCCTTTTCGGGCGGCAATGGTACGTCGATGGATACCGAAAGCTTCGCCATGAGTTAGCTCTACGGGTTACCCTTCTCGCCATCGTTTAAGGCGTTCTTCGCCGCTTCCTGCACCTTGTCGACGGTGTCTTTGTACTTGCCCTCGGTTTTGGAGTCGACGAACTCACCGGCCTTGTCGATCGCGGCGTCGAGCGTGTCGGCGTTCTGCGCCAGCAGGTCCTTAGCTTTGTCCAGGAATCCCATCAGTCTGTCCTTTCCGATAGCCGACCCTACCGCGTAGGAGTATGGGAAATTCACGTCCCGCGTGACGTCGCCGTCAAAACTTCAGGTGCTGGCTGACATCGCCAACCTGGTCGACGAACATCGTGCGGCTGTCGAACCACCAGACGCCGTCAAGCAGATGAAACGTGTCCTTGTAATGCCCAGTCACGATCACCTGCAATGGCAATTCCGGAGTGGCTTGGGTGACGCAGTAGTACGACGTGCTGCGCGCGGTACCACCGGCCTCATCGATCTCCAGCTGCACATTGCTGGTGTTGTGCTTGGTCTTCGGGGTGCCGTCGTCGTAGATCCGGGTGGCCATCTCGTACATCTTTCGCACTCCGGCAGTGCCGGTGAACACCGTCTCGGGCGGGCCATTCTCGACTCCGCAAATCCGGCCGTGAGCAAAAAGCTCCGCCACCGCGTCCAGGTCGCCGCCATCGAGGAGTTCGGCGTAGCGGTAGATCAGGTTGGTGATTTCGATGGCGCTGTCACCCATGTCGAGCCACCTCGATTAACTCGCGGTCAGTTCGCTTGCACCTGGCCATTAGTGTGATCGCCGTGACAATACCTTGGACGCCGAGCCGGCTTGGCGACTTGACCGGCAAGCGAATCATCGTGACCGGAGCAACCAACGGAGTCGGGCTGGGCACGGCGCGCGCCCTTACCAGCGCCGGCGCACACGTGATCCTGGCGGTGCGCAACACCGAGCTCGGCGCGCAGCGGGCCGCCGAGATCGGCGGCTCAACGTCGGTAGTCAAACTCGACCTGGCCGACTTGTCGTCGGTGCGCGCTTTCCCCGGCTTGATCGACGGTGACGTCGACATCTTGATCAACAATGCCGGCGCTCTCACCAACCGCCGCACCGAGACGGTCGACGGATTCGAGGCGACGCTGGCCACCAATCTGCTCGGTCCATTCGCATTGACCAACCTGCTGCTGCCGCGGGTTCGGTCACAGATCATCAACGTCGGCTCCGATGCCCATCGGTCGGCGAGACTGCGGCTCGACGATCTGGAGCTGCGCCAGCACAAGTGGACGAGGATGGGCGCGTATGCGCGATCGAAGTTGGCGGTCATGTTGTGGGGTCTGGAACTGGACCGCAGGCTGCGTGCGGCCGGATCGCCGCTCGTCAGCCAGCTCACCCACCCCGGGTGGGTGGCCTCGAATCTGTCGCATCTATCGGACTCACCGCTGATGTCGCTGGCGCACAAAACGGTTAAGGCCGTAGCTGACCGGTTGGCCAACGACATCGACGAAGGCGCGGCGCCCACCCTCTACTGCATCAGTGAACCCATACCGCCCGGCAGCTATGTCGGAGTCAGCGGCAGGCGCGGTCTGCGTGGCGGCCCGGTGCTCATCGGCCGCTCGGTGGTCGCCTGCGACTACGGCGCAGCCGCCCGCGTGGTGGCTTTCGCCGAAGAGTCAACCGGCACAGTGCTATCTGTAAAGCCGACGGTGTAGCCATGGCTGAACTGGACAACACCGTTGCCGTCATCACCGGCGCCGCACGCGGTCAGGGCCGCAGCCACGCCGTCGCATTGGCCGAGCAGGGCGCCGACATCATCGCCGTCGATCTGTGTGCCGATATCGACGCCATTCCTTACCCGTTGGGTACCAAGGCCGACCTCGACGAGACCGCACGGCTGGTCCGCGCCGCCGGCCGCAAAGTGGTTCCCGTCATCGCCGATGTACGCGACCTTGCCCAGCTGGAGGCCGGGATACGCTCCGCCATCGACGATCTCGCTGATATCGACATCGTCATCGCGAATGCCGGTGTGGTGGCGATCGGCCACACCGACCCCCATTCCGAGCCGGTGTTCAATGCACTGGTCGACATCAACCTCAAGGGCGTGTGGCACACGCTCGTCGCCACGGTGCCGTCCATCATCCGCAAGGGCCGGGGCGGGTCCATCGTGCTGGTGAGTTCGTCGCAAGGCCTGACTGGCCGCGGTGGTGACGGCAGCGCCGCCATGTTCGGCTACGCCGCAGCCAAACACGGCATTGTGGGGATGATGCGCTCGGCAGCCAATGCTTATGCGCCACACAAGATTCGAGTAAATTCCGTACATCCCAGCGGGGTGTCCACGCCGATGATTCTCAACGACTTCGTGGTGAACCGGATGATCGAGAACCCAAACCCGGCGGTCTCACAGATGCTGCTGCCGGACGTGCCGTTGGTCGAGCCGCAGGACGTCACCGAAGCGGTGCTGTGGCTTGTTAGCCCCCGAGCGCGCTATGTGACGGGCGTTACGTTGCCAGTCGATGCCGGTCATGTCGTCATGTAGACCCGCGCCACCAGTGGTCCAATTCCCCAGTCACCAAAGGATCCACGCGCTCACCCGGCTTTGGTACGGCAACCTGGACGTGGGCGGCGTCGGCAGCGGCCAACAGCCGCTCGACCGGTTCAGCCCATGGGTGCGGCGCCAGCCGGAACGTGCACCAGTGGATCGGCACAAGGAGTCCGCCGTTGACGTCGACGTGCGCCTGGACCGCCTCCTCGGGATTCATGTGAATGTCCGGCCACGACTTGCTGTAGGCGCCGATCGGCATCAGCGTCACGTCGAACGGTCCGTGTTCGGCGCCGATCTCGGCAAAGCTCTTGGTGTAACCGGTGTCGCCGCCAAAGTACGCCCGATGCGCAGGACCGATGATCGCCCAGGATGCCCACAGCGTGCCGTTGCGATTCAGGAAGCGACCAGAGAAGTGCCGGGCCGGGGTACAGATCAGGGTGAGCTCCTCGACCCGCGCGTGCTCGTTCCAGTCGAGTTCGATGATGCGCTCGTCGGGAATGCCCCAATCACGCAGGTGCGCACCAACACCGAGCGGAACGACGAAAGGGGCCCACTGGCTGCGAGCCAGCGCGACGATGGTGTCGATGTCAAGGTGGTCGTAATGGTCGTGGCTGATAACGATCGCATCCAGGGCCGGCAGCGCTTCTAGCGGCACAGGCGGCGCATGCATCCGCTCCGGGCCAACAACATCCGAGGGCGAGCAGCGATCACTCCAGACCGGGTCGGTAAGGACGCGGTACCCGTCGATCTCCAGCAGCGCCGTCGAGTGACCGAACCAGCTCACCGCGATCTGGCCGGCACCCGCCTCGAAGGCTCGGGCCTGCGGCGTGACCAACGGGATTTCCGCCGCGGGCCGGGTCGCGGCGCGGGCAGCGATTACCTCCCACAAAATGTTGCGCTGTTCCTCGCGGTCGATGCTGAACTGGGAAGCCGGTTCCAGGTTGACGAACACACCGTCGTGGAAATTGGGTGACCGCTCGGCCAGCGCGCGGATGTCGGCGGGTTGAGCACCGAGCGCGGCCGGCGCACCATGCAGCGCGCGCAACACCCAACCGCCGGTCGCCAGCGTGACCGTGCCGACCGCCAGTCGCAGCGCCCCCCGCAACATCCCGATCAGACTCCCTGGAACTTCGGTGGCCGCTTCTCCAAGCGGGCCACCTGCGCTTCGATCACATCCTGGCTGGCCCACGCCTTATCGAAGAGCTCCTTCTGAATCGACGAAGCCTCTTCGATAGCGCCATCGTCGTTGAGCACCCGCTTGGCGTGCTGCAGGGCCAGCGGCGCCAGCCCGGCGATCTCGGCGGCCCAGGCCTGCGCATCGGCCAGCGTCCCGATCCGGTTGGCCATTCCGGTCTGCAGCGCGGTCTCGGCGGTCAGCTTCTCCGCAGCGAGCAGCATCGCCCGGGCCCGTCCATGGCCGGCCAGCGAGGACAGTCGATGGATGCTCCAGTTATCCAGTGCCAGACCGTATTTCGA
>DASZKQ010000236.1:0-4195 GCA_035552835.1 Mycobacterium sp.
GTTCCTCGGGTGAGCCGAAGATACCGATGGACTGCTGCATGCCAGGTTCGTTGAGCAGTTCATAGGGCGGCGCGAACTGCGGCAGTCCGTCAAGCGCGAAATGTATTTGGACAAATGCCGCGCGATGGTCGCGGTCGCTCATCCGATCGATCCACTCCGGAGGCAGGTGTTCGGCGCCGACGAGGTCGTTGAGAGTCAGGTCGGGGGAGAGGTTGGACACCACCACGGGCGCGCTGATTGTGGACGCGTCGCGGAGTCGTACGCCGGTGACATGGCCGTTATCCACCAGGATCTTCTCGGCTTTGGTCCGGAAGCGGATCTCACCCCCGTGCGAGACGAACAGGCCATGCAAATGTTCGGTGAGCGCTCCGATACCCCCGGCGAGCTTGGTCATCATCGCGGTGCTGTCGTCGGGCACCGCCAGCGCAAAAGCCAGGCAGGTCGCACTGCCGGGGGTGTATGGGCCCCGATAGGTCGAGTTGACGGCAAGAAACGCCAGCATGCCGCGCAGAATTGCGTGCTTGTCCTTGTCCGGCAGGTAGCGGTCGATGACGTCCATCGCCGAGCCGAACAGCATCTGATGAATGGCCCTGCGTTCGGCTTCGTTGGCTGCACAGGCGTACATCTCATCCAGCGTCTTGGGCGGGGTGCGCACTTCGAATCGGCCCAGCGCTTTCGCCGGGCCTTGGCTCCATGCGATCAATTCGGCCATCCCGGTGATCGCCTCGGCGCCGTGCTTCTCGCCGAGATGCATCATCAGCTGCATCGGATCGCGGTAGAAGACCATCGGCTCTTCGCCTGACTCGCCGATATTGACCGACATCACCTCGGCGTCGACGGTCGGAAGAGTGTCCAGGCCAAGCTCTTTGGTGATCTGGCCGGCGGTGGGAAACTGCACCGATCCGGCGATCTCGTAGCGGAATCCGTCAATGAGCTCGACCGTCGCGGCCATCCCACCGCTGTAGGTGTTGGCCTCCAGACATACCGTGCGCAGGCCCGCACCCTGCAGGATCGCCGCCGCCGTCAGGCCGTTGTGCCCGGCGCCGACAACAATCGCGTCGTAGTCAGTCATCGCTCGATTCCCTTTCCTGAGGCCACCGCCGGGCCGCGCACACAGCAGAATATGTCAGTACTGACATATTCGGAAGACGTCAGTACTGACATGTTCCGCAATTCGAGATAGCATCTGGCGCGATGGCGCAGCCGACCAACCTCCATGAGCTGCGCCGGCGGTCGACGCACGAGGCGTTGCGTCGGGTAGCGCTGGCGCAGTTCGCCAGCAAGGGTTTTGCCAGTGTGACGGTGACACAACTGGCCGCCGAGGCCGGCGTCACCGAACGCACTTTCTTCCGGCACTTCCCCAGCAAAGAGGCGGTGCTGTTTCAGGACTACGACACCCATCTGGAATGGCTGGCCGAGGCGTTGGCGCAGCGTCCTGCCTCGGAGTCGCTGTTCGATGCGGTGTTGGCCAGCGTCGAGAGCTTCCCGCACGACGTGGAGGTGGTTCGCCAGGCCGCGATCGCCCGTTCGACGTTGATATCCGCTGAGCGCATCGCCGCGCACTTGCGGGTGGTGCAGTCGTCGTTCGCCGAGGTGCTGACCGAATTCATCAAGAGCCGCCATGCCGGAGTCCCCGACCTTGACCTCGTCGCCGAGGTCGCGGGCGCCACCCTGGCGGCAGCTCTTGTGGTGGCGGTGCAGAAGTGGGGTGACGACGGCTGCACCGGCGACCTGGGTGAAATCGTGGCTGCCAGTGTCGATCTGGTGCGTTGCGGGCTTGCGCCGCTGGCCTAACCAGCCAAAGGCACCAGCGGTAGCCAGGTCTGGATCTCACCGGCCCGCGAGCCTGACAGACGCAGCGTCCCAGCGGCGCTGGCGTCGGTGACCCCCAGCAGTCCGGTGGCCAGCAGCAGCCATGTTCGCGGATCGGTCTCGACCACATTGGGTGGTGTGCCTCGGGTATGCCTCGGCCCGGAAATACATTGCACGGCAACAAAAGGCGGAATTCGGACCTCGACACTGGCACCAGGCGCCTGTTCGGCCAAGGTGCGCGCGGTGAGGCGAACCGCTGCCGCCAGATCCGCTCGACCCGGTGCCGGACTGGTGTCGTCGCGTATCCAGGCTTCTAATGCCCGGACCGCGTCCCGGGTCTTTAGCGGATCGGCTCGATGACGGGCCATCCGTATAGGGTCTCACCCTTGACCTCAACCGAAGTTGAGACTCTAGCGTGGGATCTATGTCGTTCAAACCGCACGAAATTGAGTTCATGAAGGCTGCCGACCTCGCCCGCTTGGCCACTGTCCAACCCGACGGCACCCTGCAAAATAGTCCGGTCGGCTTCACCTACAACGAAGATCTGGGCACCTTGGACATTCATGGCTATCGGATGTCGAAAAGCCGCAAATTCCGCAACCTGGCTTCCAACAGCACCGTCGCGCTGGTGATCGACGACATTGTGTCCCGCGACCCGTGGCGGGTGCGCTGCCTAGAGGTCAGGGGGACCGCCGAACAGGCCGAGTCCGGAGAGACCCGCACGGAGCCCAATGGCGACGGAATCGACACCGCGATCATCCGGATCACTCCGCGGCGCATCATCAGCTTCGGCATCGACGACACCCAAACCGAGCCGCACAAACTCGTTCCAGACAGCCGGACGACGATGCAGGCCGGAACGGCCTGAGGTGGGGGCACCTCCCGCTTGCGGGGGCGAGTCCGGCCATCAGCAGCGGCCGCAAGGTGTCGACTACGGGCGACTAGCTCGAGATTGGATGGTCAGTGCCGCCGCCGCGGCGGACTCGTTGATCGCCAAGTGCGCCACCATCGGCGCACTCAAGCTGCCGGACCGTTCGGCCAGCCAACCGAATATCCAGCCGGCGCCGCCGGTAGCCAACACCGTGGGTAGCACGGGCTCACCGGTAGCGCGCGCATCGGCGATATGGGAGAGGCCGAAGGCAACCGCCTGCAGCAGCTGACCACCAGAAGCACCGTAAGCACGGCCGGCGACCGCGGCCAGCGCCGCACGGAATGCTGCCTCCTCGGCCCACACCGTGCCCACCGGTATCTGCACCGCCAGCCAACTCGATGCCGAGGCTGGCAGTTCCCGTCCGGCCATCGAAAGTCGAACGGCTGGAACGGATGTCACTGCAACGACCCCCGTAGCCGCCGCTGCTCCGGCGGCCAGTCCCAGCCGCAAACCGGCCCACAGCCGGGGCGGCCGCAGACCCAGCGGCGGCCTGCTCAGCACGACCAGCAGCCCGGCAAGACCGGCCTGCAGCGGCAACCGGCCTCGGGCGGGTACCCGAGGCCAGACAAAGCTCCAGCCGACCAGCGCGGCGGCCAGCAAAAGCGCCTGCATGCGCCGAAAAGCACTGTTCTGCATTATGTTTTGGGTCCGGACAGGAGTGCGGCACGCACACGCGCGGTGTCGGCTGCTGTCCAGCCGTCCGGCGGAGCCACTGCGACCCAACCATCCAGGATGTCGTTGCTGTAATTGTGGCCATGTCCGCCGGGCACATCCTCGGCGTTAGTCAGGTCGGCACTGACTTGCCAAAAGGTGACAACCGGATTCCAGCGCATCGACGCGCTGCGGTCTGCGCCGCGAGGTTCGATGAGCCAGTCGGGCCGGCCGAACAGCAGATCGGGTGACCACCACACGACCGGGTCCGACGGGTGCTGCAGAAACAACACCCGAGTCCCCGGCCATGGCGGCCCCGCGAGCCGGGAGACGTCGGAAGGGTCGATGGCTTCGGAGAACCGCACCGTTCGCCCGTTGTCGTACCGCGGCTGCACTTCCGTGGTGGAAGGGTCGCGCCGCACGATCAGCGCATGCCACAACGGACTGGCTTGTGGTGGCCCCACCCACAGCACCGCATCGAAGCCCATCGCGCGGATGTCAGGCAGCCACCCGAAAGCGGCTTGGCCGGCCATCGAGCCCAGGCTCTCGCCATAGAGCACCAATTTCGGCCGGTGGTCGGGCGGGAGTTGTTCCCAGCGTTCGTGAACCGTCTCAATCAGCATTCGGCCGGAATCCATCGACTTCTGCCGGTCGGCGAGAAACGAGATCCAGCTGGGCAGGTAGGAGTACTGCAGACCGACGATCGCGGTGTCGCCGTTGTACATCATCTCCAGCGAGCTCGCCGCCACCGGGTCGATCCAGCCGGTGCCGGTGGTCGGCGCGATGACGAGTAATTTGCGG
>DASZKQ010000237.1:0-12989 GCA_035552835.1 Mycobacterium sp.
GCCGGCTGAGCCGCCAGCCGAACGAAAACGAGATGCGTGATGATCTACTGGGCTGCAATGATTTCGGGCTCCTACTGCGTCGTGGTGATCGAGGTATTGAAGTTTAGGTTGGATCCGCTCAGGTAGTCGGTGCGTCAACAAAAGGAGAATGTCATGGCCAAAGTGCTGCTGGTGTTGTATCCAGATCCGGTCACTGGTTATCCGCCGGTGTACGCCCGCGACAGCGTCCCGGTGATCCACGGATATCCGGGTGGCCAGAGCTTGCCGAGCCCGTCGGCGCTCGATTTCACTCCGGGCGAGCTGGTGGGCTGCGTGTCTGGTGCACTCGGGCTGCGCGGATTTCTCGAAGGCGCTGGCCACCAGCTGGTCGTGACATCGGACAAGGAAGGCCCGGACTCGGAGTTCGAACGCGAACTTTCCGACGCCGATATCGTGATCTCCCAACCATTTTGGCCGGCATATTTGACCGCAGAGCGCATCGCCAAAGCCAAGAACCTCAAGCTGGCGATCACCGCCGGTATCGGTTCGGACCACGTTGATCTCGACGCGGCGATTGCCCGCGGGATCACCGTCGCCGAGGTCACCTTCAGCAACAGCATCAGCGTCGCCGAACACGCCGTCATGCAGATCCTGGCGCTGGTGCGCAACTTCGTCCCGTCGCACAAATGGGCGACCGACGGGGGCTGGAATATCGCCGACTGTGTCGCACACGCCTACGACGTCGAGGGCATGGACGTCGGGGTGATCGCGGCCGGCCGCATCGGCCAAGCCGTGCTGCGCCGGATGGTCCCTTTCGACGTCAACCTGCACTACACCGACGCCCGCCGGCTGCCCGAAGATGTCGAGCAGGAGCTGGGCGTCACCTACCATCCCGATGCGGCATCGCTGGTGCGTGCGGTTGACGTGGTTTCCATCCACGCTCCGCTGCATCCGCAGACCTATCACCTGTTCGACGAGAAGCTGCTGGCGTCGATGCGGCGCGGCTCCTACATCGTCAATACGGCTCGCGCCGAGATTTGCGTGCGCGACGCGGTGGTCGCTGCGTTGAAGAGCGGTCAGCTGGCCGGCTACGCCGGCGACGTGTGGTACCCGCAACCACCGCCGGCCGACCACCCGTGGCGCAGCATGCCGCACAACGCGATGACCCCGCACATCTCCGGCACCACGCTGTCGGCCCAGGCCCGCTACGCCGCGGGCACCCGAGAGATTCTCGAAGACTGGTTCGCCGACAAACCCATTCGCGACGAATATCTGATCGTCGCCGGCGGCGGGTTGGCCGGGACTGGAAAGGCGTCCTACACCGCCGGCGGCGGCGCCAGCCCGGGCAGCGGTCAGCCGGTCAGCTGATCAGGTGATCGACGCGTTTGCTGCCGTCCCAACGGCGCAAACCGGCCATCGCGCCGCGAATCTCTGACGGGCGACCCGCGATACGCAAGGCCCGCCCGAGTTGGGCTCCGCCAACTCGATGGGCCAGCGTGACATGCGCCGTCCACTGACCGGGCAGGCTGTTCGGCATCGGACCGGCCAGCAGATACGGGCCGCAAATCCGGTGCACCTCAGCGTGCACAGCGAGCAGCTCGGCGGTCGGCACGATAAGCCGGGCCAGCACGGCGTTGGATCTGCCGAACAGCACCGACGCCCCGACGGTGCACCTCAGCGGCAGTTGCTGTGCCACCGGCCGCAGCAGCGCGTCGACGTCCGGCGCGATCCGCTCGGCCACCGCCAGCGTCACGTGCGGACGACTGGCCGGAGCCTGGCTGGGTATGCCCGCCGTGGCCAGGTCCGCCCAGATGCGCCGGATCGCCGCCTCGGTGTCGCGGTCGAAGAGCAGCTCGATCGAATGAACCATCAGCCGACCAGCGCGGTAACCCATTCCCGGTCGAAGGCGTGCGCGCTCATAGCGGCGAACTCGCCGGCACCCATCGATGCCGCACCGGCAGGCAGCGCGGCGCGTAGCGGCGCCAGGCGCGCCAGCGCAGACCGGTTGGACGTCTCCACCACGCCCGGCCGGATGGGCCAGGTGCCGATTACCAGCCCGGCGCATGAAATTCCGTGTGCTGCAATCGATTCCACTGTCAGCGCGGTGTGATTGAGGGTGCCGAGTTCGGCGGTGGCCACCACCAGCATCGCGGCGCTCAAGTCGGCCGCGAGGTCCCGCAACGTCACGCTGGCGTCGGCGAGTTCGACCAGCAGGCCTCCGGCGCCCTCGACCAGCGTCAACTGTCCCGGGCGGTCGAGTGCGCGGATGAGTTTCAGCACGTTTTTGCGGGTGGGCAATGACGTTCCGGCCTGCTCGGCGGCGGCCAACGGCGCCAGCGGCTGCGGGTAACGCGCCAGCCCGACCACCTTGGCCAGCCCCGATAACCGGGTCACCTCGGCGAGGTCGTCGTCACCGGCGTCGGTGCCGGTCTGCACCGGTTTGCATACCGCGACGTCGACCCCGGCTTGCCGCGCTGCCGACGTCAGGGCCGCGGTCGCGACGGTCTTGCCGACCCCGGTCCCCGTCCCGGTGACAATGAGGACCGTCAACGCCGTGCCGCGTGAAGCACGTCGGTCAGCACGGTGCGGGCCAGCTCGAGGTCGTCGGCATCCAGCGAGGCGCGCGCGGTGAGCCGCAGCCGCGACGTACCGGTCGGCACGGTCGGCGGCCGGAAGCAACCCACCCGAACCCCGGCGTCCAGGCAGGCCGTCGCGGCCGCCAGCGCCACCTCCGGCGCGCCGAGGATCACCGACACCACCGCCGATTCCGGCACCTCGGATACGTCGCAGATCTGCGCCAAGATGCCCGCGTGCTGTAGCACCGCCTCGGGCCGCCACGGCTCCGCGGTCAGCACCCGCAGCGCGGCCAGCGCCGCGCCGACTGCCGCCGGCGCTAGACCGGTGTCGAAGATGAATGGCCGGGCGGCGTCGATCAGGTGGTCGCGCACGGCCGCCGATGCCAGCACCGCGCCGCCCTGACTGCCCAGCGCCTTGGACAGCGTGGTGGTCATCACCACGTCGGGCGCCCCGGCCAGGCCCCACTCGTGCAGCAGGCCGCGCCCGCCGGCGCCACGCACACCCAGGCCGTGGGCCTCATCGACAATCAGCAGCGCGCGGTGCCGTCGGCACACCTCATGCAGCTGCCGCACCGGAGCCAGCGCACCGTCGGCGGAAAACACCGACTCGGTGATGACGACGGCCCGCTCCTCGTACCGCGACGCCAGCGCAGCGTCGACCGCGTCGACGTCGCGGTGCGGGGTCACCACCACCCGGGCCCGCGTCAACCGACACGCGTCGACCAGCGAGGCGTGCGAGTAGGCATCCGACACCAGCAGCGAGCTCGCGCCGGACAATCCGACGACCGCCCCCAGATTGGCGGTGTAACCGGATGAGAACACCAAACCCGCCGCGGCGCCGACGAATTCGGCGAGCACGGACTCGAATTCCTCATGCAGCAGGGTATTACCGGTGACTAGCCGCGAACCGGTGGCGCCGGCGCCCCAGGTGCGCAGCGCCTCCACTCCGCCGTCGATCACGTCGGGGTGCTGCGAAAGACCCAGATAGTCGTTGGACGCCAGGTCGAGTTCGGTGGCCACTGCCGGACGCGGGCGCAACGCGCGCCGCAGCCCGGCCTGCCGGCGCTGCTGTTCCACCGCCTCCAGCCATGCCAGCGGTGAAGTATCGATCTGGGTCATCGCACTAGAGCCTACGAGAGCCGGTCAGTCGTGCCACCTCCACCATCGCGGAGGCGACCTGCGCGATCTCGTCCGGCGTACAGATGAACGGCGGCATCGCGTAGACCAGGTTGCGAAACGGCCGTAGCCACACCCCGCGGTCGATGGCGGCCGGGGTGGCAATCGCCAGGTCGACGGGATGGTCGCATTCGATGACACCGATGGCCCCGCACACCCGGACGTCGATCACCCCCGGCAGTGTGCTGGCCGGTTCCAGACCGGCAGTCAGCCCGGCGCTGATCTCAGCGACCGACGACCGCCAGTCTTGGCTGAGCAGCAGCTCCACGCTGGCCACCGACACCGCGCAGGCCAACGGGTTGGCCATGAAGGTCGGTCCGTGCATCAGCGCTCCGGCCTCACCCGAGCTGATGGTGTGCGCGACGTCGGTGGTGCACAGGGTGGCGGCCAGGCTGAGGTATCCGCCGGTGAGCGCCTTGCCGACGCACATGATGTCCGGACTGACGCCGGCATGGTCGGAGGCGAACAGCGCGCCGGTACGGCCGAATCCGGTGGCGATCTCGTCGAAAACCAGCAGCACGTCGTACCGTCGGCAGATCTCCCGCAGGTCAACAAGGTAGCGCGGATCGTGGAAGCGCATCCCGCCGGCGCCCTGCACCACCGGCTCGACGACGACGGCCGCCAGTTCGTCGGCGTGGTCGGCCAGCTGCGCCTCGAACGCCGCGCTATAGCCGGCGTCGTAGTCGCGAGGCACCTGCGGGGCGAAAACCTGCGGAGCCAGAACCGAATTTTCCCCGGAGGCCCACAACTCATGCATGCCGCCGTCGGGGTCGCAGATGCTCATCGGAGTGAAGGTGTCGCCGTGATAGCCGCCGCGCCAAGTCATCAGCCGCCGTTTTCCGGGCCGTCCGCGGCTGCGCCAGTACTGCAGCGCCATCTTCACCGCGACCTCGACCGACACCGACCCGGAGTCGCAGAAGAACACCGTCTCCAGCCCCGCTGGCGTGAGGTCGACCAGCAGCTGGGCCAGTCGCGCCGCGGGCTCGTGGGTCAGGCCGCCGAACATGACGTGGTTCATCGTCGCCAGCTGCGTGGCCAGCGCCGCGTCCAAGACCGGGTGACCGTGGCCGTGGATGGCCGTCCACCAGGAGCTCATCGCATCGAGCACCTCGACGGGCTCACTGTCGCGGACGAGCGTCAGCCGGGCGCCGCGGGCGCCGACAGCGACCACCGGAGGCACCGCTTCGGCGCCGATCGTGCTGTACGGATGCCACAAATGCGCCGCGTCGATCGCGCTGATCTGCTCGGGCGTGAGCCCAGACATCCCTGCGGCCGCAGAAGTCATAGAAAACGAGGGTAAAGCAGCCGATCGACGCGCCGGCGACGATGCAGAGCGAAGCGATGAGGAGGAGCGGCGCTGTGGCCCCGCCGGCGAACCAAAGCCTTTGGTCGCAGAAACGCCGGCCATCCGGCAGCATTAAGCGACCATGGCTTCGCCGCAACAGTTCGACGACCCGTCAGCGGGCGACCACTCGCCACCACCGGTACTGCGGTTACGGCTGGTCCGCTGGGACGTCGTCTGCACCATCGCGTTGCTGGCGACGCTTCTGGTCGCGGCCACCGCGACGGACTGGGGATCGGGGCTCTTCGGCTTCCTTAAGGACGTGTGCACAGGTGACGATTGCCCACCGGTGCCCTACGGCGTCGACTTCTATATCTACCCGGTGGTGTGGGGCGGAATCGGTGCTGCGATTGCTGCGGCCGTGGCCGGCCCGGTGGTATCGCTGCTGAAGGGTTGGTACCTGTCCTTTTGGCCGCTGTTGGCGATCGCCATCGTCGTCCTCAGCTCCGTGGTCGGCTCGATATTGACCACCTATTGCAGCCAGTATTGGCACTGACGGCGCCGGTTCGGGCGGAACGTCGTGACACAACCGCGATGAGACCGAAATCACAACTGCCCGCTAAGAATTGAGCCGGTGGCTGCGAGCGGTCACCGTTCGGTCACGGTACGACAAAAAATCCCTTGTGAGGCGCCTGCGGTATGGCCGTCGCGGCCATTTGTTGCCAAAGTGTCTGTAGTGACTGTTGTAAATTCAGCGGTTCACCGAGGGTCCACGTCGGCACCGGCGTAGGTGACGGCGTGCGGCCCCCAACGGGGCGGGCCAGCGCATGAGCCTCTGTGGTGAACCGGCAGGAATGGCGGCGGATGCGCGAAGTCACCGCGCTGACGCCACAGAGAGGTGATCCCCATGAGACGCAGCTACGCCGTACCGACCAGTCTGGCCCTGTTGCTGGCGCTACCGATGCTCAACCCCAGTTCCGCGACCGCGGACCCCTCGGGCCCGTCACTGGTGGGCTACCAACAGTCGACCAGCTACGTGATTCAACGCGCGCTTGCCCAGCGCGGTGTCCCGTTCCTCTACGGCGGCGGCAACGCCGCAGGCCCCACCCGCGGGACCGGGCTGAAAGCAAACGTCGTCGGGTTCGACGCGTCAGGTCTGATCCAGTACGCCTATGCCGGCGCCGGGCTCAAGATGCCGCGGACCTCGGGCGAGCAGTGCAACGTCGGCCGCAAGGTGCCGCCCGCACAGGCGCGCCCCGGTGACCTGCTCTGCTACGGCCCCGGTGGCACCCAGAGCGTGGCGATGTACCTCGGCAGCGGCCAGATGATCGAGGCCACCGAGCCTGCCGTGACGGTCTCGGCGGCGCGCACCAGCGGGATGGTTCCGTACTTGACCCGAATCATCGAGTCCTGACCGGTAACGCGCCGACGCGCCGTTAGCGCACTGCCGGCGGTCGGCGGTTTGGGTAGATTGTCTGTCAATCATGATGACCGTCCACCCGACCCGTCCGGCCGTCGCCCCTGTTGCCGAATCCACCCCGTCCGCCATCGGAAACCGGAAAGCAGGGTCCTACCGCCACGATCTGGACGGGCTGCGCGGCATTGCCATCGCGCTGGTCGCGATGTTCCACGTCTGGTTCGGCCGGGTTTCCGGTGGGGTGGACGTGTTCTTGGCGCTGTCCGGCTTCTTCTTCGGCGGCAAATTGCTTCGCGCGGCGCTGAACCCGGCTGGGGGTCGAACCGGGTCACTGTCGCCCGTGCCCGAAGTGATTCGACTGGTCCGCAGGTTGCTGCCGGCTCTGGTCTTGGTGCTGGCCGGGTGCGCGGTGCTGACCATCCTGATTCAACCGGAGACCCGCTGGGAGACGTTCGCCGACCAGAGCCTGGCCAGCCTCGGCTACTACCAGAACTGGGAACTGGCCAACACGGTGGCCGACTATCTACGGGCGGGCGAGGCGGTCAGTCCGCTGCAGCACATCTGGTCGATGTCGGTGCAGGGCCAGTTCTACATCGCTTTCCTGGCACTGGTTTTCGGGCTCGCGTTTCTATTGCGGCGCCGTCTCGGCGACCGGTTGCGGACGACGTTCGTGCTGCTGCTCAGCGCGCTGGCGGTGGCGTCGTTCGTCTACGCGATCTTTGCCCACCAGGCCAACCAGTCGACCGCCTACTACAACACCTTTGCGCGGGCCTGGGAGTTGCTGCTGGGGGCGCTCGTCGGGGCGCTGGTCCCCTACATCCGCTGGCCGATGTGGCTGCGCACAGTGATCGCCACCGTCGCATTGGCAGCGGTGCTGTCCTGCGGCGCGCTCATCGACGGCGTCAAGGAGTTCCCGGGACCGTGGGCGCTGGTCCCCGTCGGGGCGGCCGTGCTGTTCATCCTGGCCGGCGCCAACCGCCAGGCCCATCCCACCACCTGTGACAAGTTGCCGCTGCCGAACCGGTTGCTGGCGGCCGAGCCGCTGGTGAAGCTCGGCGCGATGGCCTACTCGCTGTACCTGTGGCACTGGCCGCTGCTGATCTTCTGGCTCGCGTATAGCGGTCACCGGCACGCCAACTTCATCGAGGGCACGGCGGTGTTGCTGCTATCCGGTGTGCTGGCCTATCTGACCACCCGGTTCGTCGAAGACCCGCTGCGACACCGCGCCGGGGTCAATGCCCCGCCCGAGTCAGTCCCGGTCATCCCCTGGCGGGCGCGGCTGCGCCGTCCCACCATGGTCCTGGGATCGATGGTCGCAATGCTCGGCGTGACGCTGACCGCGACCGCGTTCACCTGGGTTGAGCATGTCAACGTGCAACGCGCCAGCGGCAAGGAGCTCAGCGGGCTCAATTCCACCGACTACCCCGGTGCCCGCGCCCTCGTCAAACACGTGCGAGTGCCCAAGCTCCGAATGCGGCCCACCGTGTTGGAAGCCCAGAAGGATTACCCGCCGTCCACCGGCGACGGCTGCATCAGCGACTTTGCCAACACTTCATTGATCACGTGCACCTACGGCGACAAGAGCGCCACCCGGACCATCGCGCTTGCCGGAGGCTCGCACGCCGAACACTGGCTGACCGCGCTGGACATCCTCGGCCGCAGGTACCACTTCAAGGTAACGACCTACCTCAAGATGGGCTGCCCGCTGTCTACCGAACAGATGCCGTTGGTGATGGGCAGCAATGCGCCATACCCGGAGTGCCGCGACTGGGTGCCCAAGGCCATGACCAAGGTGGTGACCGATCATCCGGACTACGTGTTCACCACCTCCACGCGGCCCTGGAACATCAAGCCCGGAGATGTGATGCCCGGAACCTATGTCGGGATCTGGCAAACGTTCTCCGACAACAACATTCCGATCCTCGCGATGCGAGACACCCCGTGGCTGGTCAAAGACGGTCAGCCGTTCAACCCATCGGACTGCCTGGCCAAGGGCGGCGACGCACTGTCGTGCGGTATCAAGCGCTCCGACGTGCTGGCTGACCACAATCCCACTCTCGATTGGGTCGAGCAGTTCCCGCTGCTCAAACCGCTGGACATGAACGATGCCGTCTGCCGCCCCGACATTTGCCCCGCTGTCGAGGGAAACGTGTTGGTATACCACGACGCTCATCACCTGTCGGCCACCTACATGCGCACCATGACCAATGAGCTGGGTCGTCAGGTCGGGGCGGCTACCGGTTGGTGGTGACCGCCCGGCGACGATGCAGAGCGCGCAGCGCGATGAGGAGGAGGCGGGCCATCAAATCCCGCCCGACGACGATGCGGGCCGTGTAACGGCCCGAGGTGGGGGCACCTCCCGCTTGCGGGGGAAAGTCGGGCCATTTAGCGCCACTGCCGATGCACGTAGGGGACGCAGGGCGATCAGATCCGGCCGCCGATAAGGTCGAAGGATGCCGCCGTCAGACCCGACCAATGATGCCGCTGTAACTCCACCCAAGCTGGTCACCGTATGGCCGGGCAGCAGTTATCCGCTCGGCGCCACTTTCGACGGCGGCGGCACCAACTTCGGGCTGTTCTCCGAGATCGCTGAAAAGGTCGAGTTATGCCTGATTCACGACGACGGGCACGAGACTCGAATCCCTCTTGACGAGGTCGACGGATACGTTTGGCACGCTTATCTGCCGACCGTCAGCCCAGGACAGCGCTACGGGTTTCGCGTGCACGGGCCGTTCGACCCGTCGACCGGTCACCGCTGTGACCCCAGCAAGCTGTTGCTCGATCCGTACGGCAAGTCGTTCGACGGCGAGTTCAAGTTCGACCAGGCGCTGTTCTCGTACGACATGGCCGCCGCAGCCGAAGACCCCGCCGAGACCGGCACTCCCCCTCAGGTCGATTCGCTCGGGCACACCATGACCAGCGTGGTGATCAATCCATTCTTCGACTGGGCGACCGACCGTGCGCCGCGCACGCCGTATCACGAGACGGTCATCTACGAGGCACATGTCAAGGGGATGACCGAGACCCATCCAGGTATCCCCGAAGCACTCCGTGGCACCTACGCCGGGCTGGCGCATCCGGCGATCATCGATCACCTCAAATCGCTGAATGTCACCGCGATCGAACTGATGCCGGTACATCAATTCCTGCACGACAATCGGTTACTCGAGTTGGGGCTGCGGAATTACTGGGGCTACAACACCTTTGGGTTCTTCGCCCCGCACAGCCAGTACGCCGCGAACCGGCAGGCCGGCGGTGCGGTGTCCGAGTTCAAGTCCATGGTCCGCGCGTTTCATGAGGAAGGCATCGAAGTCATCCTCGACGTGGTGTACAACCACACCGCCGAAGGCAATCACCTCGGTCCGACGATCAACTTCCGCGGCATCGACAACGCCGCCTACTACCGGCTGGTCGACGAGGATCCGCGGTTCTACAAGGATTTCACCGGCACAGGTAACAGCCTCAACGCCCGCCATCCGCACACCTTGCAGCTGATCATGGACTCGCTGCGGTACTGGGTGACCGAGATGCATGTCGACGGCTTTCGCTTCGACCTCGCGTCCACGTTGGCTCGCGAGTTTTACGATGTCGACCGGCTGAGCGCGTTCTTCGACCTGGTGCAGCAGGATCCGGTGGTCAGCCAGGTCAAGCTAATCGCCGAGCCGTGGGACGTCGGCGAAGGCGGATACCAAGTCGGCAACTTCCCGGGTTTGTGGACCGAATGGAATGGGAAGTACCGCGATACCGTGCGTGACTATTGGCGAGGCGAACCCGCGACCCTCGGCGAATTCGCGTCCCGGCTGACCGGGTCGTCGGACCTGTACGAGGCGACCGGCCGACGTCCCAGCGCCAGCATCAATTTCGTCGTCGCCCACGACGGGTTCACCCTGAATGATCTGGTGTCCTATAACCAGAAGCACAACGAGGCCAATGGTGAAGACAACCAGGATGGCGAAAGCTACAACCGGTCCTGGAACTGCGGCGTCGAGGGCCCTACCGATGACCCGGAAATCCTGGATCTACGTTGCAAACAGATGCGCAACATCATGGCAACACTGATGCTCAGCCAAGGAACTCCGATGATCGCGCACGGCGACGAAATGGGACGCACCCAGCACGGCAACAACAATGTCTACTGCCAGGACTCCGAGCTGTCCTGGATGGACTGGTCGCTGGTCGACAAGAACAGTGACCAGCTGGCGTTCACCCGCAAAGTCACCGCCATGCGCAAAGACCATCCGGTCTTTCGTCGCCGTCGGTTCTTCGAGGGGCGTCCGATCCGCAGCGCCGACCAGGTGCGTGAAATCGCCTGGCTGGCGCCCGCAGGCGACGAGATGACTTCGGAGGACTGGGAACGCGATTTCGGCAAGTGCATTTCGGTCTTCCTCAACGGCGAGGCGCTGCCTGAGCCCGACGCCCGCGGCGAGCGGGTGGTCGACGACTCATTTCTGCTGTGCTTCAACGCCCATGACCACGCGGTGGACTTCGTCATACCCAATGACGACTACGCCAAAGAGTGGACAGCGGAACTGGACACCACCGATTCCACCGGTGAGGTGAAACTGGTCGTGCACGACGGCGACCAAGTCTCGCTGCCCGCCCGGGCGCTGCTCGCATTTCGTAAGACCCAGTGACGCATGGTATTTCCCGTACTGTCCACCTACCGGTTGCAGCTGCGGGGTGAGTCCAGCGGTTTCGGGTTCACGTTCACCGATGCCGAAAACCTGCTCGACTATCTTGCCGAGCTCGGGGTGTCGCACCTATATCTGTCGCCGATCCTGACCCCGGTCGGCGGATCGGCGCACGGCTACGACGTAACCGACCCGACGACGGTGTCGGCCGAATTGGGCGGCCCGGCGGGTCTGGCGCGGCTGTCGGCGGCAGCGCGGGCCCGCGGCATGGGACTGGTGGTCGACATCGTCCCCAACCACGTCGGGGTGGACCAGCCGGAGCAGAACCCGTGGTGGTGGGATGTGCTGCGGCACGGCCCGTCGTCGACCTATGCGCCACATTTTGATATCGACTGGGACCTGGCCGATGGCCGAATAGTGTTGCCAGTATTGGGTTCTGACGACGATGTTGCCGACTTGACCGTCGACGGTGATCGTTTACGGCTGGGTACTCTGGCCTTCCCGATCGCCCCCGGCACCGGTGACGGCACCGGCCCCGAGGTGCACGACCGCCAGCATTACCGGCTGATCGGGTGGCGGCACGGACGGTGCGGTTATCGCCGTTTCTTTTCGATCACATCGCTGGCCGGGCTGCGCCAGGAGGATCGTTCGGTGTTCGACGCCAGTCACGCCGAGGTGGCCCGCTGGTTCGCCGAGGGGCTGGTCGACGGCGTACGCATCGACCATCCCGACGGCTTGTCGGATCCATCGGGCTACCTGCACCGGTTGCGCGAACTCATCGGACCCGATGCCTGGATCGTTATCGAGAAGATCCTCGCCGTCGACGAGGCGTTGGAGCCGACGCTACCGATAGCCGGCACAACGGGTTACGACGTGCTCCGGGAGGTCGGAGGGATTTTCGTCGACCCGAACGGTGCACCGGCGTTGACGGCGTTGCTCGAATCCGCGGGCATCGACTACCTACACATGCCGGCCATGCTGGCCGACCTCAAGACCGACGCGGCCACCGAGACCTTGGCCGCCGAGTTGGGCAGGCTGCGGCGGTGCATCGTCGCGGCGACCGGCACCGACCATCCCCAACTGCCCGCAGCGGTGGCGGCGCTGCTCACACACATCGACGTCTATCGCAGCGATTACCGCGGTTTGGCCGCGATACTGCCCGCTGCGCTGGCGGCGACCCAGTCTGCTGCACCGGAATTGGACGTTCCACTGCAGCTGATCGCGAGCGCGTTGACCGACCACGATGAGCCGGCGGCGCGGCTGCAGCAGCTGTGCGGCGCGGTGACGGCAAAGGCTGTCGAGGATTGCCTGTTCTATCGCGATGCCCGGTTGGTGTCGCTGAACGAAGTTGGCGGCGAACCACATCGCTTCGGCGTCGGCGCCGCGGAATTCCATCACCGCGCCGCGGCCCGGGCCCGACTCTGGCCGCAGGCGATGACGGCGTTGTCGACCCATGACACCAAACGCGGCGAGGACGTCCGGGCCCGCATCGGTGTGCTGTCCCAGGTTCCGTCGCTGTGGGCCGAATTCGTCGCCCGCTGGGAAACCACAACCCCCGCCCCCGACGCGGCAACCGGATTGTTTCTGTGGCAGAACATCTTCGGCGTCTGGCCGGCCAGCGGCGAGATCACCAGCCAACTGCGCGACCGGTTACACGCATACGGTGAGAAGGCGATCCGAGAAGCGGCCTGGCACAGTTCCTGGCAAGACCCAAACGCCGACTTCGAGAGTGCGGTGCACGGCTGGTTGGACGCCGTGCTCGACGGCCCGGTGGCGCGCGAGCTGACCAACCTGGTGATCCGGCTCCAGGCGCACGCCGAGAACGACGCGCTGGGCCAAAAGCTGCTCGCGCTGACTGTGCCCGGCATTCCCGACGTTTATCAGGGCACCGAGTTGTGGGACGACAGCCTCGTCGACCCGGACAACCG
>DASZKQ010000238.1:0-6589 GCA_035552835.1 Mycobacterium sp.
GCCACCGGAACCGCCGATCCGGAGATCGACCTCGAACCCATGGTGGCCGTCGGGCAGCTCTTCGAGTATTTCCAAAAACTGATCGGGGCCAGGCGCATCGAAGCACGCGACGACTTGCTGTCGGTTCTGGCCGGCGCCGAGATCGACGGAGACCGGCTCACCGACGAAGACCTGCTCAACTTTGCGTTCCTGCTGCTGGTGGCGGGCAATGAGACCACCCGCAATCTGATCGCGCTGGGCACCCTCGCGCTGATCGCCCACCCCGACCAATGCCGCCTGCTGGTCGAGGATCCTTCCCTGATTCCGGGTGCCGTCGAGGAGATGCTGCGGTGGAACAGCCCGGTGGTCCACATGGCGCGTACTGCGATGGTCGACGTGCAGATCCGCGGTCAGCGGATCGCCGAAGGAGATGTGGTGGTGATGCTGTACGGGTCGGCCAACCGCGACGAGGACGTATTCGGTTGCGACTCAGAGGAGTTCAAGGTGACGCGCCACCCGAACCCGCACATCGCCTTCGGATGCGGTGAACATTCTTGCGTCGGCGCGCAACTCGCTCGGCTGGAGGCGAAGGTGATGTTCGAGGAGCTGCTGCGCCGCTTCCCCAGGCTCGAGCTGGTTGGTGAGGTCGACCGGATGCGAGCCACCATGGTGCCCGGGGTCAAGCGAATGCCGGTCCGGCTGGGAGCCTGAGCGATGCAACTCGAATACACCCCCGAGCAAGAACAGCTGCGCGACGAGATCCGCGCGACGATAGAACAGATCATGACGCCGGAACGGCGGGCCGCCGTCAGCGAACGCATCGAAGGCGGGCCCGCGGTACGCGAATGCGTGCGTGCTCTGGCAGCTGCCGACCTGCTCGGTGTCGGTTGGCCCAAAGAATATGGTGGGCGCGGTTTCTCAGCGATCGAACAGTTCATCTTCGCCGAAGAGGCGCGACGAGTGGACGCGCCGATCCCGCTGGTCACGCTCAACACCGTCGGCCCGACGCTGATGCAATTTGGTACCGAAGAGCAAAAGCAGACGTTTCTGCCGGCAATCCTGGACGGCAGCGTCGAGTTCGCGATCGGCTACACCGAGCCGGAAGCGGGCAGCGACCTGGCCTCGCTGCGGACCACCGCAACGCGTGACGGAGACGAGTACGTGATCAACGGCCAGAAGATGTTCACCAGCGGCGCCGCATATGCCGACTACATCTGGCTGGCCGCACGCACCGACCCAAACGCCAAGAAGCACAAAGGTATTTCCATCTTCATCGTGCCCACCTCTTCGCCCGGATTCTCCTGGCAGCCACTGCGCACCATGCCGGGTATCTCCACCTTTTACACGTTTTACGACAATGTGCGGGTCCCGGCGAGCGCGATCGTGGCCGGTGAAAACCAGGGTTGGCAGCTGATCACCACCCAGCTGAATTTCGAGCGAGCGGCCCTGGGCAACCTCGGTGCGCTCGAGCCGTTGTTCGAGCAGACACTGCAGTGGGCGCGCGACACCGAGCTCGATGGCGGTCGTGTCATCGACCAGCCGTGGGTGCAGCTCACGCTCGCCCGGGTCGAGGCGCAGGTCGCCGCATACAAACTCATTAACCTTCGGGTCAACGCCGCGATGACCAAGGGCGTGGGGAACTCTGGGCTTCAAATGGGAGAAGCCTCGGCCGCCAAGGTTTTCGGCACCGAGTTGGCCCCGCTGGTCGCCGGTCAGCTGCTGGAAGTACTCGACCACAACGGGTTACGGCATGGCGCTGACGCGCCGCTGCACGGTGCACTGGAATCCGCCTACCGGGTTGCGGTCATCAGCACATTCGGTGGTGGCGCCAACGAAATCCAACGAGACATCATCGCGATGGCCGGACTGGGCATGCCGCGAGCACCACGTGATCTTCGCGCGACAGATAAGTCAGGAGGACCAAGTCAGTGACCAACTCAGATGCCGAGCTCCGTAACAAGCTGAAGGCGCTTGTCGGCCAGCCCACCGGCGGTACCGGAAGGCCGTCGGTGGCGCCGGATCCGGTCAATCAACCGATGATCCGGCACTGGGCGTCCGCGCTCGCCGACATGAATCCCGTCTACCTCGACCCGGAGTTCGCGGCCAAGTCCCGGTTCGGCGGCATCGTGTCACCACCGGTGATGCTGCAAACCTGGACGATGCCGTCGCCGAAACTGGAGGGCATCGGAGAGCGGGGCGGCTCTCCCGTCGAGATCACCGGTAATCCAACGGCCTTCCTCGATGACGCCGGGTACACCAGCATCGTGGCGACCAACTCGGAGTTCGACATTGAGCGCTATCCCCGGCTGGGTGACGTCATCAGCGCGACGTCGGTGTTCGAGGACGTCTCCGACGAGAAGAAGACGGCGCTGGGTACCGGTTTCTTTCTGACCTGGGTGATCACCTATACCGATCAGCACGGTGAAGTGCTGGGGCGCCAGCGATTCCGCGTACTGCGATTTAGGCCGGAACGCTGATGGCGACCCGACTGGCTCCGACGATCAGCCCGGACACCGAGTTCTTCTGGAACGGGCTGCGCGACCACAAGCTACTGATCCAGCGCTGCAACGGATGTGGAGTGCTGCGCAATCCGCCGCGGCCGATGTGCCCCAAATGCCGTTCCCTGGACTGGCAAGCGATCGAGTCGTCGGGCCGCGGCATCGTGTACAGCTACGTGATGCCGCATGAACCGCGGTTCCCGTTCTTCGACTATCCCTACATTGTCGTCCTGGTCGAGCTCGCCGAAGGGGTACGGCTGGTATCGAACCTGTGCGATATCGACCCAGCCGACGTCACGGTCGCGATGCCGATCGAGGTGTTCTATCAGACTTTCGATAACGACCTTGTGCTGCACCAGTTCCGGCCCGCTGCCGAATGACCGGGTGATCTCCCATGGACTTCACGTTTACTGAAGAGCAACGGATCATCAGCGAGCTGGCCCGGGAAATCTTCGAGCGCCGGGCCTCGCCGGAACGACTGACCGAACTGGAAGCCGGCGATTCGCGCTACGACGCCGCGCTGTGGAAGGAACTCGCCGCCGTCGACCTGCTGGGCACCGCATTACCTGAGTCGGTCGGCGGCACAGGCGGAGGCTTCGCGGAACTCGGGGTGTTGCTGGCCGAGGTGGGCTGGAGCGTGGCTCCGGTGCCTGCCTACCCGACGCTGTTGCTGGGCGCCGACCCGATCGCCCGGCACGGGAGTCGCGAGCAACAGCGACGCTTCCTGCCCGGCGTCATCGACGCAACCCGCATCCTGACCGCGGGTCTGCAAGAGCCGGGCCGCTCCGACCCGACCAGCCCGGCTACCATCGCTCGTCGCGACGGCGCGAATTGGCGGCTGGACGGCACCAAAGAGCTGGTGCCGGCAGCCCAACTCGCCAACACCGTGCTGATTCCCGCCTCGGTAGGTGACGGCACTGACGGCGACGTGGGCCTGTTCCTGCTGGCGACCGACGCCCCCGGCGTCGATATTCGGCCGGTGACGACCACCACTGGTGAACCGCACGCCGACGTATTTCTCGACGGCGCAATGGTTTCCGCCGCTGAGCGGCTTGAGGGCCCCGGTGATATGGTCTCTTCGCTGTACACCCGCGCACTGGTTGGTCTGTGCGCGATCCAGCTCGGCGTCTCCGACCATGCCTTGCGGATGGCCGCCGAATACACCACCGGGCGTGAGCAATTCGGCCGCCCGATCGGCAGCTTCCAGGCGGTGCAGCAGCGAATGGCCGACGGATTCATCGACCTCGAGGCGATCCGGTGGACCACCTGGCACGCCGCCTGGCTGATCGCGCAGGGACGGCCCGCAGATCGCGCAGCACGGATCGCGAAGTTCTGGGCCGCCGAGGCCGGTGCCCGAGTCGCGGCCACCACCCAACACGTGCACGGCGGGATCGGCATCGACACCACCTATCCGCTGCATCGCTACTTCTTATGGGCCAAGCAGAACGAACTCACCCTGGGTTCGGGTTCTCAGCAGCTGGCGCACCTCGGCAGCACATACCCGGAAGGACGGCGATGACGACAGCCAAAACCCGCACCAGCACGTTGCAGTGGAGCGACATCGACGTCGGTGACGAGGTGACCCCGCTCGAAATCCCGATCACCACCACGATGATCGTCGCCGGCGCGATTGCGTCGCGTGACTTCATGCCGGTGCACCACGACCGCGAGTACGCCAACAAGCAAGGCTCGCCCAACTTGTTCATGAACATCTTGACCTCCAACGGGTATTGCGTGCGTTTCCTCACCGACTGGTCGGGACCCGAAGCGATGGTCACGAAGCTGTCGATTCGCCTTGGCGTGCCATGTTTTCCGGACGACCCGCTGCGCTTCACCGGCAACGTGACCGGCAAGACTAAAGGCCCAGCAGGGCCGCGGCCGGCTGAGAATTTCGTCGAGCTGACCTTCAGGGCATCCAACAGCCTTGGCGATCACGTCTCCGGCACCGCCGTTCTCAGCCTGCTCGACGGAGCAGGGGCATGAGCGGCTCGCTGCCCGGCAGTTGCGCCATTGTGGGCATCGGCCAAACCGAGTTCTCCAAGGAATCCGGGCGTAGTGAGCTGCAATTGGCGTGCGAGGCGGTCGGTGCCGCCCTCGACGACGCCGGTCTAGCGCCCAGCGACGTCGAAGGCATGGTCACCTTCACCATGGACTCCAGCGACGAGATCGACATCGCCCGCAATGTGGGCATCGGCGACCTGAGCTTCTTCAGCCGCGTACATCACGGCGGCGGCGCGGCAGCGGGCACGGTGGTGCACGCGGCGATGGCCGTCGCGTCTGGCGTCGCCGATGTGGTGGTGTGCTGGCGCGCCTTTAATGAGCGGTCCGGCTTTCGCTTCGGCGGCAGCGGCCGCACAGGTGCGGAGACCCCGTTGTTCATGGCGCATTACGCGCCGTTCGGATTACTCACTCCCGCAGCGTGGGTCGCGATGCACGCTCAGCGCTACATGTCCGCCTACGGAGTCACCAACGAAGACTTCGGCCGCATCGCTGTGGTGGACCGCATGCACGCGGCCAACAACCCCGACGCGTGGTTCTACCAGCGTCCCATCACACTGGAAGATCATCAGAATTCCCGCTGGATCATCGAACCCGTTCTGCGACTGCTGGATTGCTGCCAGGAAAGCGACGGCGGGGTCGCGCTGGTGGTCACCAGCGCCGACCGCGCCCGCGACCTGCGGCAGCCGCCGGCGGTCATCACCGCCGCCGCGCAGGGCGCGGCCGCCAACGGTGAAATGATGACCAGCTACTACCGCGACGACATCACCGGGTTGCCCGAAATGGGCGTGGTCGCCGATAGGCTTTGGCGCGATTCTGGTCTGAAGCCGCAGGACATCCAAACCGCCTTCATCTACGACCATTTCACCCCGTTCGTCTTCACCCAATTCGAGGAACTCGGATTCTGCGGACGTGGCGAAGCCAAAGACTTCGCCACCATCGAGCGGCTGTCGCTGGGCGGAGAACTGCCGATCAACACCAACGGCGGGCTGCTCGGCGAGGCCTACATCCACGGGATGAACGGCATCACCGAGGGCGTGCGCCAAATACGCGGAACCTCGTATAACCAAGTCGACAACGTCGAGCACGTGCTCGTCACATCGGGCACCGGCGTACCCACCAGCGGCCTGATTCTCGCGCCGGATAGCTGACGGTTCCGGTAATGACGCAAGCCACCGTGACGGACACCCGCGAGCTCATCGTCGAGTCCGCGTATGCCTGCTTCCGCAAGCAAGGACTGCAAAAGGCCACGATCGTCGACATCGCGAAGATGGCGGGCGTCTCCCGCAGCACCATCTACGAGTACTTCCGCGACAAAGCCGCCATCGTCGAAGCATGCGCCGAACATGCTTCCGAGCAGTTCTATCGCCAGATGTCCACGGCGATGGACCGGGGCAGCTCGCTGGAGGACAAGCTCAGCCGCGCAGCAGTCTTCGTCACCCAGGCGCGACGGGTCATCGCCTCCGAGAAGTACTTCGACGAAGAAGCGATCAGCCTGCTGCTGACCAAAGACGCCGCCGTCTTGCTACGCGAATGCGTCGACTTCCTGGCGCCCCATCTCGCCGCAGCCAGGCTCACCGGGGAGGTTCGCAAAGACCTCGACATCCAATCCGCCGGTGAATGGTTCGCGCGCATACTTTTCTCGCTGTTCAGCACGCCGTCATCGACACTGGATATGGACAACCCCGATGTCGTCGCCGACTTTGTGCGTGCGCACCTGGTCCGAGGATTCGCCGACGATCGCGCCCGACCGCGGCGGAGTCAGTGACCGCGCTCCGCCAGCGCAAACTCGAACAGCGCGTCTGTTATTGCTGTAGGGTGGCGGAGTAGAGGCCGCTGCGTTTTGCGGCAACATTGCTCTTGAGGATGAGGTGGCGTGGCCATACAGAACTGGCAGGATGCGCCCGAGATTCATCCGTCGAAGATCCGGGTTGGTGACATCATCGGCACGGTGCAGCCGGACCACGCAGGCTACAGGGTCAAGCTGATCAGTGGACCGCAGACAAGTCCACGGCGGTGGACATTTTTCGGCAGCGATTCCAAGGGGCGGCAGCAAACGTGCACGTTCGGGGAGAACGACTTAGTTCGCAGATACGCCAAAGCGTCCTGAGCGC
>DASZKQ010000239.1:0-6574 GCA_035552835.1 Mycobacterium sp.
GTTGTCGGCCGCTGCGGCCAGCCGCCGGTACCCCTCCAGCCGTAGCCGGTCGCTGGGGATGTAGTCCGGCGGCAGGTGCGCATCGACCGGCAAGTCGATCCGCATGTCTTTGGGCTCCTCGGCAGTGGTGACGGTGTTCCCGTCGGCCGCGGCACGATAAGCTTCCACGGCCTCGCCGACTAGTCGCACATATAGATCAAAGCCCACCCCGGCAACATGTCCGGACTGCTCGACACCCAGCACATTGCCGGCGCCGCGAATCTCCAAATCCTTCATCGCCACCGCCATGCCGGCGCCCAATTCGTTGTTCTGCGCGATCGTCGCCAACCGGTCGTAGGCGGTCTCAGTCAGCGGGGCGTGTTGCGGATAAAGGAAATAGGCATAGCCACGTTCGCGACTACGGCCCACCCGACCCCGTAGCTGGTGCAGCTGGGCCAGCCCGAAGGTGTCGGCGCGCTCGACGATCAAAGTGTTGGCGTTGGAGATGTCCAGCCCGGTCTCGACGATCGTGGTGCACACCAGAATGTCGAACTCGCGGTTCCAGAATCCTTCGACGGTGGTTTCCAGCAGATCCTCGTGCATTTGTCCATGCGCGACCGCCACTTTGGCCTCGGGCACCAATTCCCGCACCCGCGCTGCCGCCTGGTCGATGGAGCTGACCCGGTTGTGCACGTAGAAAGCCTGCCCGTCGCGCAGCAGTTCTCTGCGCAGCGCCGCGGCGACTTGCTTGTCGTCCTGCGACCCGACGTAGGTCAGCACTGGGTAGCGCTCTTCGGGCGGGGTCAAAATCGTCGACATCTCGCGGATCCCGGCCAAACTCATCTCCAGCGTGCGCGGGATCGGGGTGGCGCTCATCGTCAGCACGTCGACATGGGTGCGCAGCGACTTGATGTGCTCCTTGTGCTCGACACCGAAGCGCTGTTCCTCGTCTACGACCACCAAGCCGAGGTCCTTCCACCGCACCTCGGTCTGCAACAGCCGATGGGTGCCTATCACGATGTCCACCGAGCCCTCGGCCAAGCCGTCGATCACGGCGCGGGATTCGGTGGCGTCGGTGAATCGGGACAGGCCGTTGATCCGGACCGGGAAGCCAGCCATCCGTTCGGTGAAGGTCTGCAGATGCTGATCGGCCAGCAGCGTGGTGGGCACCAGGATCGCGACCTGCTTGCCGTCCTGCACCGCCTTGAACGCCGCCCGCACCGCGATCTCGGTCTTGCCGTAGCCCACGTCGCCGCAGATCACCCGGTCCATTGGGATCGGTTTCTCCATGTCCGCTTTGACTTCGGTGATCGCGGTGAGCTGGTCCACGGTTTCGGTGAAGCCGAAAGCGTCCTCCATCTCGGCCTGCCACGGGGTGTCCGGCCCGAACGCGTGTCCCGCGGAGGCCTGGCGCTTGGCGTACAGCGACACCAGCTCGCCGGCGATCTCCCTGACCGCCCTGCGGGCCTTCGTCTTGGTGTTGGTCCAGTCGCTGCCCCCAAGCCGGCTCAGCGCCGGCGCCTGCCCACCGACATACCGGGACAGCTGGTCCAGCGAATCCATTGGCACATAAAGCTTGTCGGTTTCGTTCTGGCCCCGTTTGCTCGACGCATACTCCAGCACCAGATACTCGCGGCGGGCTCCGCCGACGGTGCGCTCGGTCATCTCCATGAATCGCCCGATGCCGTGCTGGTCGTGAACGACCAAGTCGCCTGCGGTCAAAGCCAGCGGGTCGACCGTGTTGCGGCGTTTAGCGGCCAGCCGTTTGCCGTCCGTGGCGGTCACCCGGTTGCCGGTCAGGTCGGTCTCGGTGATGATCACCAGCGACGCGGTATTGCTCGAAATTATTAAACCGTCGTGCAGCGGGCCTTTGAGCACCCCGACCACGCCGGCCTTGGGTTCTGCTCCCGGCTCCAACATCGTTGCCGGCGTGTCGGATTCGGCCAGCTGCTCGACCACCCGGTGCGCGGTTCCAGTTCCGGGCGCGACGACCGCAGCGACCCCGCCCGTCAATACGTGGGCGCGCAGCATCGCAAAGATCTCGTCGATGTCGCGCTGATGGCCGCGGGCCGAAGGTGCGGTCCGGATGTCCAGTTCGACCGCCGACTCGTCGGAAAGCTGGCTCAGCGTCCACCACGGGTGGTCGGACTGCCGGGTGGCGGCCCGCACCTCGTCAAGTTCGCGGAATCCCGAGCCGCCGAGCTGCTCGACGTCGATGGGTGAATCGCCGCCCAAGGCCGCCACCGACCAGGACGCCTCGAGGAACTCGCGACCGGTCTTGATCAGGTCAGCCGCGCGAGTACGGACCTTTTCCGGGTCGCAGACCAGCACCGGCGTACCGTCGGCCAGCTGATTGGTCAGCAGCGACAAGTCGTCGGGCCTCAGCACCGGCAGCAACGCCTCCATGCCGTCGACCGGGATGCCCTCGGCGAGTTTGGCCAGCATGTCGGCGACGCTGCCGGTGCCACCGTGCTCGGGCCGCGGCTGCCGCCCGGCCAGCTCGGCCGCCCGGGCCCGCGCCTCGTCGGTCAACAACAGCTCGCGGCACGCGACGGCGACCAGGCCCTCGACACTGATGTCGGGAATCGACCGCTGGTCGGCGACCGAGAACATCCGCATCTCGGTGACCTCGTCGCCCCAGAACTCCACCCGCATCGGATGCTCGGCCGTGGGGGCGAAGATGTCGAGGATGCCGCCCCGGACCGCGAATTCGCCGCGCCGACCGACCATGTCCACTCGGGTATAGGCCAGCTCGACCAGTCGGGTGATGATCCCTTCGAATCCCCCGTCCGCGCCGGTATCCTCGCCGAGGGCCAGCGTGAGCGGTTCCAGCAAGCCCAGCTGCGGGGCCATCGGCTGCAGCAGCGAGCGGACCGCGGTGACCACCACCCGCAACGGCGGGCCCAGCCGGGCGTCGTCGGGGTGGGCCAGCCGGCGCAGCAGCATCAGTCGGGCGCCGACGGTGTCGACACCCGGTGAGAGCCGCTCGTGGGGCAACGTCTCCCAGGACGGGAACATCGCGACGGAGTCGCCGAAGACCCCGCGCAGTTCTGCAGACAGGTCATCGGCCTCGCGACCGGTAGCGGTCACCACCAGCAACGGACCGTCTTGGGCCAGCGCGCTGGCGACGAATAGCCGGGCGCTGGCCGGCCCGACCAGCATCAGTTCGTCAGGTCGATCAGCGGCGAGTCCGATGAGTCGCTGTAGTGTCGGCGCGCGCAACGCCAACTCCACCAGCCCCGCGATCGGGGTAACTACACATTCCGGCCCCGGTGCGGTCATGATCTCGCCATTGTATGGGGCGCAAGTTTGGGTCCGAACGTCGTCAATTTCTGGCTCAACACCGTCAAGGATCTGTAAGGGCAGCGGCATCCGCCCACCCCGCGCGGACGCTGAAGTCATGACAACAACTTTGCCGGACGTCCTGCCTTCCATAGGCTATGCGGCTCCGCCGCGGTTCCATCCGGCGATCTGGCCGATGACCACCCATTCCGACGACGAGGGCCGACTCTGCATCGGTGAGGTATCCCTCACTGACATCGCCGACGAGTTCCGCACCCCGACTTACGTGATCGACGAGGCCGACTTCCGGGGTCGCGCCCGCCGTTATCGCACGGCGTTGCCTAACACCGAGGTCGTCTACGCGGGCAAGTCGCTGCTGACGATCGCGGTGGCCCGCTGGGTCCGCGAAGAGGGGCTAGGCGTCGACGTCTGCTCAGCCGGTGAACTGGCCACCGCTCTGGCCGCTGGCGTAGCAAAGGTCCGCATCATCATGCACGGCAACGCGAAGTCGCAGGACGAGTTGCGCGCCGCGGTGCGCAACGGGGTCGGGCGCATCGTGCTGGATTCGTGCAGCGAGATCACCGACCTCGCGGGTTTGGCGGACGGCCGGCAGCGGGTGCTGATCCGGGTCACCCCGGACATCGACATTCACGGCCATCGTGCCATCACCACCGGGATCAGTGACCAGAAGTTCGGCTTCACCCTCGACGGCGGGCACGCCGCGGACGCGGTGGCGCGCGTATTGGCGCACCCCAGCCTCGACCTGATCGGGCTGCACTGTCATCTCGGCTCGCAAGTCACCGACACTGCCCTCTATGGCGAGGCGATTCACCGGCTGATCGCCGCCATGGCCGACATTCGCGTCCAGCACGGCGTCATCCTGACCGAGCTGAACATCGGTGGCGGCCACGGGATTCCGTATCTGGCTGGTGACTCGGAGCTCAGCATCGACGAGCTGGCCCGGGTGATCGAAGACGCGCTGGACACGGCCTGCGCCGCCGAACGTTTCCCTCGGCCGACCATCGTGGTCGAGCCGGGCCGGGCCATCAGCGCGCGGGCGGGTGTCACCTTGTACCAGGTGTGCGGTGTCAAGACACAACCCGGCGGACGCACCTTCGTCGCCGTCGACGGCGGAATGAGCGACAACCCGCGGGTCTCGCTGTACGGGGCGAAATACACTGTCGCGCTTGCCAATCGACATTCGCTCGCGCCGAGGCAGCGGGTAACGGTGGCGGGGCGACACTGCGAGGCAGGCGACGAGATCGCCCGCGACGCTGAGCTCCCGGCCGACCTACATCCGGGCGACCTGCTGGCGGTGGCATGCACCGGCGCCTATCACCACAGCATGGCGTCCAACTACAACATGGTTGGCCGACCGCCGCTGGTGGCGGTGAAGGACGGCCGGGCGCATGAACTCCTCCGCCGCGAAACTACCGCCGACCTGTTATCGCGTGACCGCGGCTAATGCTTGATCCGACTGTTCGGCTCCTCCTCGGGCCGCACGCGGCCCGCATCGTCACCGAACTATTCGTCCTGCAGGTGCGGATCGGCTTCCAGATGGGTCAGGCCATTCCACATCAGGTTGACGAGGTGTGCGGCCACGACTTCCTTCTTGGGCTCGCGGGTGGCAAGCCACCACTGCGCCGTCATCGACACCGAGCCGACCAACGCCTGGGCATACAGCGGCGCCAGCTCGGGGTCCAGGCCGCGCCGGGAGAAGTCGCCGGCCAGGATCGAGCTGACCTGGCTGACGGCGTCGTTGAGCAGGCTGGAATAGGTGCCCGAACTGATGGCCGCCGGCGAGTCGCGGATCATGATGCGAAAGCCGTCGGTGCGTTCCTCGACATAGGTCAGCAAGGCCAGTGCTACCCGCTCGACGCGCACCCGCGACCGGTTGTTGGTCAGCGACGACGTGATGCCATCCAGCAGGGCCGACATCTCCCGATCGACGACGACCGCATACAGCCCTTCCTTGCCGCCGAAGTGCTCGTAGACGACCGGTTTGGACACGTTGGCGCGCAGCGCGATCTCCTCGATCGAGGTGCCCTCGTAGCCGCGTTCGGCAAACAGCGACCGGGCGATATCGATGAGTTGATGCCGCCGCTCGCTGCCAGTCATCCTGGCGCGCGGCGCACGCACCTCTTTCTCCGGCGCTGCCACGCCTATCAGGTTATCGGTTGCACTACAGTCTGACGAAGGCATCGGTGCGCGTGGCCGGTCAGCAGGCCTGCTCGCCGCTGGTGCGTGGTCCGTCGTGGTGTAATCGGCAGCACATCAGATTTTGGTTCTGAGAGTTCAGGTTCGAGTCCTGGCGACGGAGCTGGGTTCGGCACCTCTGCACACCACGGGTCGGTGAGTCTTAGCCCATAGCGAAACTCCGGAGGCGCGATGGCCCGGCAAGTTCGATCGCAAGCGACACGACGAAAGATTCTCGACGCCTCGGTCGACGTTTTCGATGAGGTTGGGTACGCGGCCGCCGACCGGGCCGCGATCATCGAGCGCACTGGGATGACCAAGGACGCTTTTTATCACCACTTCGATTCGATGGAATCACTCGCATCGGCGGTCATCGACGAAGGTCCCAAGCTAGTTCTCGATGTCTTAGCCGCCATATCTGACTCATTCTCTCCGGCATTGGAAAACATGGTGCACGGGTCGTTCGTGGCTGCCGACCTGTTCACTTCCGACAAGGTCGCTCGTACTGCTGAGCAGTTGACGCTGGCCTTCGGGAAGTTCAATGAGACTGCCGCCCGCGTCTACACCAACTGGGTGGAGGGAATGGCCGCCGAGGTGAGGCGAGCGATCACTGAAGGCGATGTCCGCGAGGGCCTCGACCCGAAAATAGTCAGCGAATCCATCATCGGCGCAACCTTCGGGACGTGGATACTGTCGCAGTCGACTCCCAGCGGCAACGACCTCATCGGGCGATTGACTCACATGTGGGAGCTGTTTTTGCCCGCGATCGTGACTGATACGTCACTGACCTATTACCGCGAGTACCTTGCCCGCGAGGCACTGCGGCACGTCGAGCACGATCCGGCGGCCTAACCGCGCGGAGCCAGCCGAGCCAGCGATCACTCGGGGCGCAGCACCTGTTTTGCCGCGACCGTGCGGATAATGACACGCTGGACATCAGTGGCGACGTATTGACGTGCACGCTCGCGGCAGGAACCGGCCAGAAACCGAGGAGGTTGGATGGCAACGCAAGGCGAATCGGCGGTCCTCATCCTGGCGGCCGGGGCCGGAACCCGGATGCGCTCGGACACCCCGAAGGTGCTACATCCCCTTGCCGGCCGCAGCATGCTGGCGCATT
>DASZKQ010000240.1:0-18511 GCA_035552835.1 Mycobacterium sp.
CGGATCTGTTCGGCCAGTGGACCGGCCTTCGGGTCGACGGTGTGGGTGGCACCGAGCGAGGTGGCCAGCGCCCGCCTGCTCTCGTGTAGGTCGACCGCGATGATCGACGCGGCCTCGCGTACCACGGCGGCCATTACGGCGGACAGGCCGACGGCTCCCGCGCCGGCGACGACCACCGTCGATCCGGGCTGGACGTCCAGGGAGTTGAACACCGCGCCGGCCCCGGTCTGGATGCCGCAGCCGAGCGGCCCTACGAGCTCGACCGGTACGTCCGGCGGTAGCTTGACCACGTTGCGTTCGTGGGCCAGCGCGTGGGTGGCCAAGGATGACTGGCCGAAGAAGTTCGCCCCCAGTTTGGCGCCGGCAGAGGCCAGCCCGGAGGACCCGTCTTGGCGCACCCCGCCGAAGTTGTATTCGAGGAAGTTGTGGCAGTACGCCGGTTCCCCCTTCGCGCAACGGGGGCATTGGCCGCAGCTGTGGAAGCTGATCGCGACGTGGTCACCGACGCTGACCGTCGTGACGTCAGCACCGACCGACACCACGGTCCCGCTGCCCTCATGGCCCAGGACGCCGGGTAACGGAAACGGCAGGTGCCCGTCCTTGACCGCGACGTCGGTGTGGCAGATTCCGACTCCGGCGATCTGCACCACGACTTCATCGGGTGCCGGCTCTTGAAGGTCGACCTCGGCTAGTGTGAACGGCGCGCCCACTTCCTGCACCACCGCGGCTGAGATCTGCATCCGCTGCCCCTTTATCTATTCTGCGGCGTTTGGCTCGGTGCGAGAACGCCGGGCGGAATCACCGCCGCTGATCGGTGCTTTCTCGGCACTCCCCGGGTGGACCCGACAATCAGGGATCGGCTGCGCCGAACCCGATGCTGCTGAGTGTGGCCGAGCGACCCCCGCCACCGCGTCACCACATCGGGCAGTTCTCTACCCCGCAGAAGGGGTATTTCGCCCTGACGCTCTTGGCCGAGCCGGATCGACTCTTCATAGTGAGATGGTCGGAGCCATGGGACAGCCGCAAGCCACCTGCCCCGGCACCCCTGGGGCGTGCCTTTCCTTCCCGACAACTCCAGCACGCGACGCGTGGTGTCGGGGCCGGGCTTGTGGTCACCGAGACAATGGGCCCGCGACAAAGGAAGACGAAGTGAGAATGAGATGACCGGTACCACACCGCCGGTGATCACGGCCGATGAGCTCATCGAGCGCATCAAGATGGGACCCGGTGCACCGAAAGTCGCCGCCTTCTTCGACTTCGACGGAACCCTGATCCAGGGTTACTCAGCCGGCGCGCTCCTCGCACACCGTGCTCGCAACTTCGAATTGGGACCCGACGAGTTTGTCCGTACGATGCTCGCCGCACTCGGTGGCCCCCTCGACGAAGCCGCGTTCAAAGACCTGCTATCGCAGGGAATCCGGGGCTGGGTGGGACGCACCGAAGACGACCTTATGGAGCTCGGGGAACAATTGTTCGCCCAGGAAATCGCCGGTGCGCTCTTCCACGGGGCGTGGCGATTGGTGCGGGCTCACCAAAACCGCGGCCACACCGTTGTCATCGCGACTTCGGCGACACGGATGCAGGTGCAGCCCATGGCCCGCGAATTGGGTATCGACCACGTCTTGTGCACAGAACTCGAGACCGAGCATGGTGTGCTCACCGGTGGCATAGCAGGACGCCCGCCGTGGGGGGAAGGCAAGCTGGCCGCGGTGAAAGAATTCGCCAGACGCCAACGAATCCCGCTTAAGAATTGCCACGCGTACGCCAATGGCGACGAGGATGTGCCGTTCTTGGACTCGGTCGGCTTCCCGCATCCGGTCAACCCGGGGTCGGCCCTGGCCCGCCACGCCAGTGAGCGCGGATGGCAGGTCGTGCGGTTCCGGACCAGGCGGAGCCAGTTCCATCCGATGGCGCTGGCCAGGACGTCGGCGCTGTTCGGCAGTTTCGCCGCGGCGGTGGGCGTGGGCGCGGCCGCCGGGGTGTTGACTTTGGACCGACGCGGCGCGATGGACATGGCCACCTCCCTATTCGGCCGCGTCGGTGCGCAATTGGGCAACATCCGTATCGCGGTCACCGGCGAGCAACACGCCACACGTCGACCGGCCGTGTTCTTCATCAACCATCAGAGCACCCTGGTTGACGCGCTGGTCACCTCGCGAGTCGTCCAACGGGGCTTCACCGTGGTCGCCAAGGCCGAGGTTAAGCGGATACCGGTGCTCGGGCAGCTCCTCACATTGGCCGACGTCGCCTTTGTGCAACGCTCCAATACGTCGAAGGCCATCTCGGCGATGCAGCCCGCGGTGGACAAGCTACGTGCCGGGGTTTCGATCGTATTGGCGCCCGAAGGCACTCGCTCGCTGAGTCCGCGGGTCGGGGCGTTTAAGAAAGGCGGCTTTCACTTGGCCCGCGACGCGGGGGTGCCGATCGTTCCGATCGTCATCCGCAATGCCGGCGAAATCATGTGGCGCAACGCGAGGGTGGTCCAGGAAGGCACGATCGAAGTCGTTGTCCACGAACCAGTTCCGACCGCGGGCTGGACCAAAGCCGATCTCGATGAGTGGGTACCGCGAATGCGCCAGCTCTACATCGACACCCTCGACGATTGGCCGGGCGCCGACGCAGGAATACAGTGGTCAGAGATGATCGCGAAGGCATCAGCGGTGGCGAAATGACGATGCCCCCGAATCGCCTCGCGCGGCTGCTGCGGAACGGGTCCGCCGCGAGGCAGTCGCCCGACGAGGCTGAGGCGCTGCTGAATTCCGACGGATTCCTCGGGGCCACAGCGCAATTGGCGTCGCAGCTGGGCCGCGGTGTGGATGACGTTCGGGCCGAGGCTGCGGTTTACGTGCGCGAGATGGCGGCGACCCACGTTCCTTCCGTCGTGCGCGCCTGGCAAGCGTTGTCCGCGTGGATGGTGCGCGGATTCCAGGTCGTCATCGACGACGACGATCTGGCCAAGCTGCGGGCACTTGACCGCGACCACGCGCTGATCTTTTTGATCTCGCACCGCTCCTACCTGGATCAGTTCTCGTTCCCGCCACGCCTTACGCGGGGGGGCATTTCGCCGACGTTCGGGCTGGCCGGCGCCAACCTCAACTTTTTTCCGCTGGGCCCATTGGCCCGCCGTAACGGCTTCATCCCCGTGCGGCGCGCGACCGGGGACATCCCGGTGTACCGGCTGGCCCTGCGCGCGCTAGTCGGCCAGATGGTGGCAACCGGCCGCAACCTGGTGTGGTCGATCGAAGGAGGCCGGACACGCACCGGCAAACTACGGCCTCCGCGATACGGGTTACTGCGATATGTGACCGACGGGGTCGATTCCGTGCGGTCGGAGCAGACCCTCGCCGTCCCGGTCTCTATCCTCTTCGACCAGTTGCCGCTCCACGAAGTCAAACTGATGACTGCGGAGTCGCGGGGACTTCCCAAAAGGCCCGAGAACGCGCGCTGGCTGCTGAGTTATGCACGCGGCCTGCGACATCGGCTGGGACGCATCTACATCAACTTCGGGTCGCCGGTGCCTCTGTATGAGCGGATGGGCGCGTTGCGTGCCGAAGGGCTGAGCGACCGGCAGGTGGTCGAACGCATTGCGCTGGAGATCTGCCACCGCCTCAACCAGGCCACGCCGGTAACTGCGACGGCCGCCGTGTGTGTAGCGATGCTCGGCGAAGACCGAGCCTTGACCCTCGACGAGGTGTGCGCGACCGTCGCGCCGCTAGCCCAATACTTGCGCGCCCGCGGCTGGCTCGTCGCCGGGGGCGCCGACCTCACCGACCGTGCCACGGTGTCGCAAACGCTGCACGACCTGGTGGGCTCCGGCGTGTTGACTTGCTACGCCGAGGGGCCGACGACGGTGTGGGGGATCGGCGACGACCAGCACCTGATCGTTGCGGTCTACCGCAACAGCGCGATCCACGTCCTGGTGATGAGGGCGATCGCCGAACTGGCCTTGCTGGCGATCGTGCGCACACCGGAAGCCACCAAGCGCACCGGGTGGGAGAAGGCGTTAGCGATCCGCGAACTCCTCAAGTTCGATTTCTTCTTCGCCGGACGCGCTGAATTCGCCGACGAATTATGGAACGAGTTCGCGATCATGACCGGACGCAGCCCTGACCGTAATGCGCCACTCGACATCGGAGAGGCCGCGCGGAGTCTCCATGAAAGTGAGCTGCTGGTGGCTCATCTCGTGCTCAGGCCATTCATTGACGCCTACCGGGTGGTGGCCGAGGAGTTGCTCAACCTCGGTGCCGGTAGCGACATTGACGAGCAGACGTTGCTCGAGACGTCTCTTCGCCTTGCCCGGCAGTGGTCACTGCAGCACCGCATCACCGAGGAATCGGTATCCGGGGACATGTTTGCCACCGCATTGAAGATGGCGCGTCACCGCGGGCTTCTCGATTCGGAGGCGGTGGATGGCCGGGCGGCCCTCGCCGCCGAGCTCGACGACCTGCAGCGGTCGATCGGTGAACTGGCTCGAATGCGTAGGGATGTGGTGCCGGTGTGAGACAGTCCGCAGCAGCCAGGTTTAGCTCACCAACCATCGTTTTGGTAATATGGTAAGACCATAACGGCTATGGCTTTCAACGAGGAGAGGCAACCGATGACCGAGTTCACCGACATTTCCTACGAGGTCGACAACGGCCTGGCGTGGATCACGATCAACCGTCCTGAGCGGTACAACGCGTTTCGGGCGCGTACCCTCGACGAGCTGATCCGGGCTTTCAAATTGGCTTGGGGGAGTTCGGAAGTCGGCGTGATCTGTCTGACCGGAGCCGGCGAAAAAGCCTTCTGCACGGGAGGCGACCAGAAGCAGCGCGCCGAAACCGGCGATTACGGACCGTCCGAAACCGGCCTGTTCGAAGTGGATACGCTGCATCGAGTCATCCGCGACGTGCCGAAGCCGGTCATCGCGGCGGTCAACGGGTTCGCGATCGGCGGCGGTCACGTTCTGCACGTGCTGTGCGACCTGACGATTGCCGCCGACACCGCGGTGTTCGGTCAGAACGGTCCGCGGGTCGGCTCGTTTGACGCGGGCTTCGGCACCGGCTACCTCGCGCGCGTGGTCGGTGAGAAGCGCGCGCGCGAGATCTGGTTCTTGTGCCGCAGGTATTCGGCGCAGCAGGCGGCCGAGTGGGGACTGGTCAACAAGGTGGTGCCGGCCGACCAACTCAAGTCCGAGGTGCGGGCATGGGCCGACGAAATCTTGATGCTTTCGCCCACCGCACTGAAGGTTCTCAAGCAGTCCTTCAACACCGACACCGAACAATTCGCGTCGGTCGGTCAGATGGCGTATTCGACCCTGAAGATGTTCGGCGAAACTCCCGAAGCCAAAGAAGGCATCACCGCGTTCAACGACAAACGCACCCCCGAATTCGCCGCCTACCGGGGCAACTGAGCATGTTCACGGCCGAACAGCTCGATTTCGCCGCCGCGGTCGAGCGATTCTGCGCCGACAACTGCGGCACCGTCGAGCAGCGCGCGCAGCTGACCCAGGGGCTGTCCAACAGCCCCGAGCTGTTGGCGCGGCTGGCCGAACTCGGCTGGTTGGGCGTGTCGGTTCCCACGCAGTATGGCGGCGGCGGTGCGGGCATGGTCGAAGAATGCATCTTCTTGGAGGAGACCGCGCGCGGCCAGGCACCGATCCATGCCTACGGCACCGGGCTGACCGCGGCACAGACATATTTGCGGCACGGCACCGAATCACAGAAGGAGGAGGTTGTCGGCAACTTGTGCGCCGGTCACTTCGAGGCGATCGCGCTTTCCGAACCCGGCGCCGGATCCGATCTGGGCGCGGTGCGGACCCGGGCGGTACGCGACGGTGACAGGTTTGTCGTCAACGGCCAAAAGACCTGGATCACGGCCGCGCACCTGGCCGACCATCTGCTGGTGCTCACTCGCACCGACCCCAACGCCGGAAAGCACCATGGCTTGACGTTGTTGTACCTGTCCACCTCGACGCCCGGACTGGACATCAAAGCGATCGAGACCATGGACGGCCACACCGTCAACGATGTCTTTTTCACGGACGTCGTCGTTCCCGCCGACAACGTCGTCGGCGGGATCGGCGATGCCTGGCACCGGCTGATGCGCGGGCTCAACGTCGAACGGCTCATCATCGCGGCGATGTCGCTCGGTGCCGCGCGCCGCTCGCTGCAAGACGCCATCGCTTACGTGCGCAGCCGCGAACAGTTCGGCAGGCCGATTGGCAGTTTCCAGGCCGTCCGTCATCGGTTGGCGGATCTGGCGGCCGAGATCGAATGTTGCCGCGCATACGTCTATCAGGTGGCCGCACAGATCGATGCCGGCCTGGAAGACCGGCTCGCGCGGGAGGGCTCGATCGCCAAGCTCAAATGCACCGAGGTGGCCAAACTCGCAGCCCTGGAGGGGATGCAGCTGATGGGCGGCAACGGGTACACCGTCGAGTTTGGAATGGAATCGCAGGTGCGCAAGGCGTTGGCGCCACCGATTTACGGCGGCGCCAACGAGATTCAGCGCGAGATCATCGGCAAGAGCTTGGGACTATGACACGCATTTTCGATCCGATGGTGCTGGACGGCAAGCGCATTCTGATCACCGGCGGCGGCACCGGGCTGGGCCGCGGAGTGGCCGCCAGACTGGTCGCCCATGGTGCCCAGGTGCATCTGTGGGGGCGACGCGAAACAGTTTTGGCCGAGGCCGCCGCCGAGATTTCGGCCGGACGTCCCGGCACCGTCCACCGTCAGACGGTCAACGTTCGAGACTTCGACCTGGTCGCCGCCGCGGTTGACGAGATCTGGGACAGGCACGGCCCGTTGACCGGAGTGCTGAACAATGCCGCCGCGAATTTCATTGCGCCCACGGTCAGTTTGAGCCCCCGCGCTTTCGAAGCGGTGACCTCGACGGTGATGACGGGTTCGTTCAACACGACGCTGGCCGTCGGCAGGCGCTGGATCGCTGAGGGGCTGCCCGGATCGGTGCTGTCGAACCTGACCACGTGGGTATGGAGCGGTTCGGCCTTCGTCGTCCCTTCGGCCATGGCGAAGGCCGCCGTGCATGCCATGACGATGTCGTTGGCCGTCGAGTGGGGCCGCTACGGCATCCGCCTCAACGCCCTTGCGCCCGGCCCGATTCCGACCGATTACGCCTGGGAGATGCTCAATCCGACGGACAAGAGTTCCACCGGCGCCACCCAGTCCGACCAGATTCCGCTCGGCCGTTCGGGCACCATCGAGGAGCTGGCGAACCTCACGATTTTCGCGTTTTCCGACGCCTGCGACTACCTCACCGGCGAGACGATCGCGATGGACGGGGCCCAACGGCTCGCCGGACCCAACACATTCGCCGGGCTGTCGGTGATGAGCGACGAAGACTGGGCGCAGGCGCGCGAACGCAGCAAAGCGGCCTCTGCGGCCGCCAAGTCCGCCCGCTCGGTGTAGCCGGTTGAGACAGCGATGCGAATCATCTCGTCCATCGAGGAGGCCGTTGACGCCGTCGGTCAAGAATTCGGCGCGTCCGATTGGATCACGGTCGACCAGGACCGCATCGATGCGTTCGCCGACGCCACCGGCGATCATCAGTGGATCCACGTCGACGTCGAGCGGGCCCGGACCGAAAGCCCCTATGGCGCAACCATCGCCCACGGCTTCTTGACGCTGTCCCTGATTCCGGCATTGAGCAAGGCCAATTACCACGTCGAGAACGCCAAAATGGGCATCAACTACGGGCTGAACAAGGTGCGGTTCCTGGCGCCGGTTCCGGCGGGCAGCCGTGTCCGAGTGCGGTCTGAGCTCGTCGACGCTACCAAGGTCGACGACACCACGGTTGACCTCACCGTGCGGCACACCGTCGAACTCGACGGCTCGGTCAAGCCGGCTGCCGTGGCTGAGCTGATCGCGCGGATGGTGTTTTAGGCGTCGGCGCGACTTGTGCTACGGCCATGTGACCTGTGCGTAATAGATTAACCTTACAATGGGTCTTACCTTTATGCCGAAGTCTCGACGGACGGAGGAGCGATGGAACCAGGCGAGACAAATTCGGCCCCACCGCGTTCGAGTGTCCTGCTCAAGCCGGTGGATGTCCCCAAGGCGTCCGACGTGTTGGCGCGTGAGCTGCGCGAGCGGATCCTCAGTGGTGAGCTGGCCGAGGGTATTGCGCTTCCCGCGGAGCGCGAACTGGTCAAGCAGACGCAGATGAGCCGGGCCACGGTGCGAGAGGCGTTACGGATCCTGGAGGTCCAGAACCTGGTTCGGGTCAGGGCGGGTCGGGCCGGCGGCGCATTCGTCCAGCGACCGACGACCAAGTCGATGGCAAGTTCGGTGAGCATGCTGATCAGGGGCCGGCGGATCAAACTGGCCGATCTGATGGAGACGCGCGAGGCATTGGAGCCGTTCTGCGCCGAATTGGCCGCCCGCAAGCGCACTGACGACGATCTGGCGGTGCTGGACCGTGCCAACGACGACATCGCCGATCCCGACGCCGACCTGCCGGCGTTTCTGCAGGCCAACCTCGACTGGCATGTGGGTGTGGCGCTGGCCAGTCAGAACGAATTGCTGATCGGATTCATGACCGCGTTGTCGCAGGCCATCTATACCGGAACGGAGAATGCGGCGTTCGTCGATGACGACGTGAGAGCCGTCACTGCGCGCGCACACCGGTCGATTACCAACGCGATCCGCAGTCGTGATGCCGAGGCGGCCAGTCGGCGCATGCGCCGCCACGTGCACAGCTACGCCAAGGCCGCACTGGCCATGGACGAGCGTCAGGCAATCAGCGTCGACGACTGACCGGATGGCGGTCGAGTGCCGACATTGTCGTCGTCACGGCACGGCCGGGAGCGCAAGGGGCGGTTCGGTTTTCGCGACAACCTCGTCAACACTGACACCGGGTGCGGTCTCGATCAGGCGCAGACCGTCGTCGGCGACGTCGATGACGGCGAGATCGGTGAAGATACGGTCCACGCAGCGCTTACCTGTCAGCGGCAGCGTGCAGTGCTCGACGAGCTTCGCGCTGCCGTCCTTGGCGGTGTGCTCCATCATCACGAAAACCTTTTCCACGCCATGCACTAGGTCCATCGCCCCACCCATGCCCTTGATCATCTTGCCGGGGATCGTCCAGTTGGCCAGGTCGCCGGCGGCCGAGACCTGCATCGCGCCGAGCACCGCTATGTCGAGGTGTCCGCCGCGGATGATCCCGAACGAGGACGACGAGCAGAAGAACGCCGCACCCGGCAACGTGGTGACCGTCTCCTTGCCGGCGTTGATCAGGTCGGCGTCGAGGTCCTCGCGCCGCGGGTACGGCCCGACACCGAGAATCCCGTTTTCCGAATGCAAGGCGACGGTGATGCCGGCAGGGATGTGGCTCGGGATCAGGGTGGGCAACCCGACGCCGAGGTTGACATACTGCCCGTCCTGCAGTTCGGCGGCGACCCGCGCCGCCAGCTCGTCTCGGGTCCAGCTCACTTTGCGCCACTCCTCCTCATCGCTTCGCTCTGCATCGTCGTCTGCGCGCTCATGGCCGCACCGTCTCCTTTTCGATCTGCTTCACCGGGTTGGGCGCATGCACCACCCGGTGCACGTAGATCCCGGGGGTGTGCACCTGGGCGGGGTCGATCTCGCCCGGTTCGACCAGGTGCTCAACCTGCGCGATGGTGATCCGGCCCGCTACGGCGCAGTCCGGGTTGAAGTTGGCGGCCGCCGCATGGTAGACGAGGTTGCCGTGCCGGTCGCCTTTGAAGGCGTGCACCAGCGCGAAGTCGGTGCGGATGGCTCGTTCCAGCACGTAAGTGACCCCGTCGAATTCGCGGGTTTCCTTCGGCGGCGAGGCAACCGCCACCGTACCGTCTGGGTGGTACCGCCACGCCAGACCGCCGTCGGCAACCTGGGTCCCAACCCCCGCGGGTGTGTAGAAGGCGGGGATCCCGGCCCCGCCGGCACGCAGGCGCTCGGCCAGTGTGCCCTGCGGGGTCAGCTCGAGCTCAAGCTCACCGGCCATGTACTGGCGGGCGAATTCCTTGTTCTCCCCGACGTAGGAGTTGATAGTGCGCCGGATCCGCTTGTGTTGCAACAACACTCCCAAGCCGATCCCATCCACGCCCAAGTTGTTCGAGACCGTCTCCAGATCTTGGACCCCGAGCTCCAGCAGCGCCGCAATCAGCGCCTGGGGGATGCCGCACAGCCCAAACCCGCCGACGGCCAGGGACGACCCGTCCGTCACGTCGGCAACGGCCTCCGCCGTCGTTGCCACGACCTTGTCCATCGTCACAAGCCTCCTCGCCGCGGGACTTTAGTTAGTTTCCATTAACCGAAGCGAGCCAGCCGGGTCACGTTGGCCGGCTCGATGTAGTCGTCGGACGGATTCCATTGGTAGCTCGACACTTTGATCTCAGCCCTTGGGCATGCCGAGTATGCGTTCGGCGATGATGTTGCGCTGAATGAACGTTGACCCGCCGGCGATCGCAGTGCCTCGGGCCTGATACGCCAGCCGCAGCCACCGCTGGTACGACGGTGAGGGTTCTGCGGAACCTTTCTCGGCGAGCGCGAACTGTCCCCCCATGTCGTCAAGCTCAAGTCCGAAATCGGCGATGTCCTCCACCAGCGGGCAAAAGAACAGCTTCCCGATCGACGTGACCGGGCCCGGCGGTCCGCCGCCGGCAGCACCGGTGATGACCCGCTGTCCGATCAGGTAGTGCACCAGAGCTCGCCCGTACAAGTCGGCAATCCGTTGCCGCACCAGCGGATCGGCCCCCAGGGGGGTGCCGTCATCTTTTGTGCGGCTCTCGATTTCGCGGATCAGATCATTGACCGCGCCCGTAGTGTTCACCCGGCCGGTGGCGATCGCGACCCGCTCGAACGCCAGGGTGCCCATCGCCACCTGCCAGCCGCCGTCCACCTCGCCGACGACGTCGTCATCGGGGACGAAAACGTTATCGAGGAACACCTCATTGAATTCGGGCTCGCCCAGCATGTGTGCCAACGGACGGACCTCGACGCCGGGGCTGTTCATCGCGAGGAGGAAATACGTGATCCCGCGATGTCGTGGTCCACCGCCGGTGCGGGCGAGCAGGATCGCATGCGCTGCCAGCTGGGCCCGGCTGGTCCATATCTTCTGGCCCTGGATGTGCCACCCGCCGTCCACCTTGGTGGCGGTGGTACGCAACGAGGCCAGGTCCGAGCCCGCCTCCGGCTCGGAGAACAACTGGCACCAGATCTCCTCGCCGGTGAGGATCGGTCGCAGGTAGCGCTGCTGCTGGGCGGGCGTGCCGAACTCGATGATCGTGGGCCCGGCGAAGTCCTCGCCGATGATGTTGAGCCGCTCGGGGGCACCCGCCCGGTCGAGTTCCTCGTTGAACACCGCGCGCAGCTTGGCGTCCGCGCCGCCCCCGCCGTAGTGCTTCGGCCAGGACAGCCCGGCATACTCGGCGTCGTACTGCAGCCGCTGCCAGGTGCGCCAATAGTCGAGCTTGTCTTCGAGGCGTGCGGGTTCGGGTCCGCCGAGCCGCGGTAACGTGTCCTGCAGCCACGCGCGCGCCTGGGCGCGGAACTCCGCCTCGGCGGGACTGTCTTTCAGCTCCATCAGGTGGTGCTCGCAACTTCTTTGGCTTGCGCGGCTTCCTGTTCGAGGCGTCGCTCGATGTCTTTGCGCAGTTCGTGTTTGAGGACCTTGCCCGTTGCGGTCATCGGGAGGGAATCGATGACGACGACGCGCTCGGGTGTCTTCTGGATCGCCATGCCTTGCTCGAGCAGATACTCCCGCATGTCGTCGACGGTCGGGGCATCGTGGCCCGACGCGGCGACCACATAGCAGCACACCTTCTCACCGAGCCGCTCGTCGGGCATGCCTACGACCGAAAACGCCCGTAACGCAGGATGATGGGCCAGATGCTCCTCGATCTCGCGGACGCTGATGTTCATCCCGCCGCGGATGACGATGTCTTTGGTCCGGCCGGTTACCCGCACGTATCCGTCCTCGGTCATCGTCCCCAGATCGCCCGACTTGGAAAAGCCGTCCTTGGTGAACAGGGCCGCGGTTTCCTCCGGGTTGGCGAGATATTCGATCATGTGGGCGGGGCCGCGGTAGGCGATGTCGCCCTCGGTGCCGTGCGGCACTTCCCTCCCGTCGGCGTCGATGATCCTGACCTCTGACCCGGGCACGGCTCTGCCGTCCGAGGTCAGGGCGCGCGACACGTCGTCTGTGACTGAACACGTTGTGGTGACGAGGTTTTCGCTGCGCCCGTAGAGGCTGAGCACCTTGACGTTAGGCAGCGTTGCGCCGGCCTGCTTGACGACCGCCGCGGGGATGGGTGCGCCCGCGCATGTCCAGAGTCGCAACATGGACAGGTCGTGGCGCTTGGCGTCGTACTCGGACATCAGGGTGTGCAGGAAAGTCGGGGCGGTGACCGCCGCCGTGCAACCGAAGCGCTGGATTTCGTCAATGGCGCGGGCCGGATCCCACTTGGCCATGACATGTGTCGCCGCCCCGGCCAACATCGGCACCAACACGCTGGTGACCAGCCCGGTGGTGTGGGCAATGGGGGAGGGACCGAACTGGACATCGGCCTCGGTGTAGCCGAACGGCTCGACCAGCGCACGCGCCCCGGCACAGTAAGTGTTGAACGTGTGCACGCACCCCTTCGGCCGTGATGTGGTTCCAGAGGTGTAGACGATGACGAACGGCTCATCTGGGCGGGGCGCGCTGCCCAGTTCCGCACGCGCGCTGGCGTCGTCGGTGTCGGCCTCAAGCTGCTGGAGGGTGAACACGTCGGCGTCGGCATCGGCGACGTCTTCGGCGGCGCCGTCGGGCCGGGCGACGACAATCGTGAGTTCCGGATGCTCGCGGCGCAGACCGAGATACATGTCCAGATAGCCAAATTTGCTGAAGTGTGCCGGAGTGAACACCGCCTTTACCCCGGCGTTGGACATCACGTAGCCGACGTCTTCTCGCCGATAGATCGGCATGATCGGCACCATGACGACGCCCAGTCGCGACAACGCGGTCAGCACCTGGATGAACTCCACCCAGTTGGGCAGCTGAACGGCGGCCGTGTCACCGCGTCGCAAGCCATGCCGGTGCAGACCGACAGCCAGCCGTTGGCCCGCATCGAAGAGCTCCCGGAAGGTCAGCGATTGCGTTCCGTCGGTCGCGAACACCCTGTCGGGATTTTCTTCGACGTGCCGGACAAGCAGGTCGTGAAACGTGTCGGTGGACCACAGCCCCTCGCGGTAGTAATGGTCGATTTCTTGCGGGCTGTAGCGAACGGTGTACGGGCTCGGCTTCATCGCGCTGTTCCTCGGTGCTTGGGATCCGCTCTACGGCTGTGAGCCAAGAGGCTTAATCCTTCGGATTGTAGAATGGTCAGACCGAAACGGCAAGGAACTCTCGTCGCGAAGGTGGTCGTCGTCTACGCGTTGCGCCACCGCGGCGAACGCTTCTCCTTGAAGGCCCGCACTCCTTCGGCCAGATCCTCGGTGGTGAAGGCCAAGGCGAGCTGGGCCTGCAGGTAGTCCAGTGCCGATTCCAGCGGCAGGTCCCGGGTCGCCGCCAACGCCCGCTTGCCCATGCCCATCAACAACGGTGACTTGGCAGCGATGTCGGCAACCCATTGGTGCAGGGCGTCGTCGAACTCAGCGTCGGGCACCACCTTGTTGACCAACCCTGCCGCTGCTGCCTCTGCGGCGCTCATCAGCCGGCCGGTCATCATCAGCTCGTTGGCGACCAGCCGTCCGGTGGCGCGGAAGATCAATGCCGAGATCATGAATGGAAAGGCGCCGACGTTGATCTCCGGGCAGCCCAGCCGGATTGACGCCTTGGCGATGACGAGGTCGCAGGCCAAGGCGATGCCCAGCGCACCGGCCAGCACGTCACCGTTAGCTGCGCAGATCACCGGCTTGTCGATCTCGGTCAGGGTGCGAAACAGGGTGGGAAAACGCGCCAGCCCGGCGTACTTGGCAATCGTCGCGCGATCGTCGGCGAAGGCGTCGAGGTTTCCTCCGGAAGAGAAGACCCGCGGGTGCGATGACGTCAGCACGACGACCCTGACCCGCGAATCACATGCCGTGCGCTGCAGCAGCGAGATCAGCCGATCTAGCAGCGCGTCGGACAGCGCGTTACGCCGGTCGGGATCGTTGAGCGTCAGGTAGGCGGCCAAGGCTCCTGCGTCGGGGCCGCCGGGGATGGCGGACTCTAGTCGGTAGGTGACCAGTTCGGGGGATTCGGTCACAGGGCGCCTCCTAGTCGTGCGTCAGTACGCATTTGCCGAATGTGCGTCCACGCTCTAGGTATTCGTGCGCTTCGGCAGCGCGATCCAACGGGAACTCGCGGTCGATCACCGGCGCGCGCACCGGGCACCGATCGATCATGTCGAGCAAGCCGGCAAAGTCTCTGCTGCTGCCCATCGTCGTTCCGAGCAGATCGAATTGGCCGAAATAGAAGCTGCGGATGTCCATCTGGGCGGCCTGTGCGGCGTTGGCGCCGAGCACCACGATCCGGCCGCCTGGGCGCAGCGCCCGCACGGACTCGCTCCAGCGTCCGACGGGGTCGAGGACCAGATCGAACCCGGCGTTGTCCGGCGACAGCGCACGGGCGTGCTCGGGCCAGTCCTGTTCGCTGTGCAGCACGCCGCCGGTAGCCCCGGTGGACACCGCGCGCTCGATAGTGTCGGCCGAGGAAGAGGTCACCGCGATGCTGGCCCCGGCGGCGACCGCCAGGGCGATCGCCATGGTGGCGATTCCGCCGCCGGCGCCGATCACCAGCATCGACTCTCCCGCCCTTAACCGTCCGCGGGCGAACAGGGCCCGGTAGGTCGTGACCCCGACGAGGGGCAGGGCCGCCGCCTCCGACCAGCTCAGCCGCGCGGGCTTGGCAGCCAGGCAGTCGGTGGGCACGCTGACCAGCTCGGCGTAGGTGCCGGGGGTGTGGTCGCCCAGAATCTCCCAGCCGGTGCCCGGCGCTTCTTCGCGGTTGCCCCAGTTGAGCGACGGCAGCACCACCACGTGCTCTCCGGTGTCGGTACGCACGCCGGCGCCGTCGGCGCCGATGACGTGCGGCAGCGGGGAACCGTAGCGGCCTTGCCGAACCAGAACGTCGTGCCAGTTCAGCGCGCTGGCACGGAGTTCCACAGTCGCCCAGTCCGGCCGTGCGATCGGGTCGGGAAATTCGCCGGGACGCAATACGTCGGCGGTGCCGAACTCATGCATGATCACAGCGTGCACGCGCACCTCCTATGGCCTGACCATTAGACCATTGTCCAACGGTGACAGACAAGCTCTACCTACGACGGTGGGCGGACTGGCCCGGCCGCAAATATTGACGTGCAAGTAAAATTGCGGATCCTTGTGTGACGCGCAACACCGCTCTATACTTCGGTCCAATGGTCTGACCATTATGACTTTGGGGGGCTCCCATGAGGAGAGGAGTGGCGATGCTCTCGCAAGTGGCTATGGCCTCGATTGCGGAGGATCCTACGGTGATTGCGCATGCCGAGGCAGCCGTCGCGGCCGCCGCCGACCACCTCAAAGTGCCGCCTCTCGAGCTGACACCGGCCGCGTTGGCACACCAATTGGGCAGCCTAAGGCAACGCCTCGAGCAACGGATCGCCCTGCCTTCCGACCCGACATCGGACTGGGCGACAACCGCGGAAATCTTGATCTCGATCCTGAGGTTGCAGTGTGAACTGCTCGACCACGATCTGGCTCGCCGGCTCAAATCCATGTCGGAGATCCGTCAATCGCTGGGGTACCTACGGGGTCTGCCGCCGAGCAAGATGATCCACGCCGCCCCGGAGGTATTGAGCCGGGAGTTGGCTTTCGCGCGGACCCTGATCTCCACCGTGCGGGGTTCGCTGTGGCTGCCCCAGCACCTGCACATCGAAGAGGAAAATGCCGATCCCCATGGGCGACAGTTCCTCGAGTATGTACATGACCGCTACATCCAGCTGGCGGACGCTCCGCTGGAGACGGAACTCGTCCGCAAGCGGTGCGGCGCATTTGCGCCGTCGCCGATGGATGATAAACGCGTGTTCAAGGAGATCATCGAGGTCTCTGGCTGCTTTGGCTATATCGCCGCTCCGATTACCGTCCAGGGCAGGGCAATCGGGATTTTGCATGCCGATCGCCCGGAACCCCACGGAATAGTGACGCTGGACCATCTCGAACAGTTGGAGGCCTTCGCCGAGTGTTTGTCGGTGGCGTTCGAAAGCGCAGCACTCGAGGAGAAGGCCGCACAACAACGCAGCGAGGTCGAGAATCTGTGCGGCAATGTCGACGAACTGCTCAGCCAGTCAGGTCGGTCGGTGTTGTGGTCGTTGCCGGGCGTGGCTTCGGGGCTGCGACAGGATGCCGTTTACCGGCATGATCAATCCGACTTGCCCGTGTTGACCTCCCGCGAGCGAGAGATCATGTCGCATGTGGCAACCGGGGCCACCAATGGTCAGATCGCCCGGTGCCTGGTGATATCCGAAGGCACGGTGAAGTCCCATCTGAAACACATTGCGAAGAAGCTCAATACGTCGAGCAGGGCAGCGGCGGTCGCGACCTACGCCGGCCTCGCCAGCGCTTGATGACGGGATGCCACGATGAACACCCGCGCAATGGTGGCTCGGCTCAACCAACTCGATGAACAGCTGTGCAGCGCGTTCGGGATCTTCCGGTCAGCTGACGCGACGACCCTCGACGAGGCGATCACCATGTCGGCCGCCACGACCGAGCGACTGGAAATCCGCGACCGCCGCGCCCGCGACGACGCCGGGTCAGCGATCGCACAGAGCCTCCTTGCAGATTTCCTGCAAGCGCAGGTCGAAGCGCGTCAGATGAGAGCCGCTGACCGCGTCGATGTGGTGCGGTCGTTGACCGCCGGCATCCGCCGCATGAAGAAGGCCGGATCGCTGCAAGGGCTCGGCCGCCAAGCCTGTACCGAACTTTGCGATGTACTCGGCTTCGACAGCGCGTTGCTGTCGTTCGTCGAAGACGACGGGTTCGTCGTCGAGGAATCCGACCATGGTCTTGGCGGCCCCACCGTGATCCCGCGGCGCGACTGTGCAGCCGAGCGAGCCTGTATTCGCTTGCGTGACACCACCCGGACGAGTGCGGCGGACATGCCCCCCTCGCCCGGCTATCAGGACCTCCTCGGTTCGGAGAACTATCTCGTCGCCCCTGTCATCGCGCAATCGCGGGTGGTCGCGCTCATTCACGTCGGCCGTCGCAGCGACTGCGGAGTCAGTGCCGATGACGTGGATGTGCTGGATGCATTCGCCTCAGCGTATTGCCTGCTGCACGAGCGCATGCTGAATACCGAACGGGTGCAACAACAGCGGACCTCGATCGCGCGCGCGGCGTCGCGGCTGACGGAGGAAGCGGACCGCATTGCCGCGACAGGCATCAGCTTCGAAGACGAATGCGACACTCGTGTGGAGCCCCCAAAGATCGCGGCGGATTCGGCGCTTGCAGCCACGCTGTCCAACCGGGAACGCCAAGTCTTCGAACGGCTGGTCCTGGGAGCCTCCAACGCCGAGATCGCCGACGAACTCGTCATCACGATCGAAACGGTCAAGACGCACGTGAAGCGGATCCTTCGCAAGATCGGCGCCATCAACCGGTCGGAGGCGATCGCCCTCTACATGGAGGATGCCAGAGCCGGGTCTCGGCGACGCAGCCGGTAAGCATGGACGACAATCCTTTTCACGCGTCGGCGTGGTGTCCGGTGGACGGATTCGCCGATCTGACCGATATTACCTATCACCGCCACATCACCGAGCCCACGGTGCGGGTGGCGTTCAATCGGCCCGAGGTCCGCAATGCGTTTCGGCCCCACACCGTCGACGAGCTGTATCGCGCGCTGGATCATGCCCGAATGTCCCCCGATGTGGGGGTGGTGCTGCTGACCGGCAACGGGCCGTCGCCGAAAGACGGCGGTTGGGCGTTCTGCTCCGGAGGCGACCAGCGCATCCGCGGCCGCAGCGACTACCTGTACGCCTCTGGCGAAACCGCCGACACTGTCGACGTCGCCCGCGCCGGGCGACTGCACATCCTCGAGGTGCAGCGGTTGATCCGGTTCATGCCCAAAGTGGTCATCTGCCTGGTAAACGGGTGGGCCGCGGGCGGCGGACACAGCTTGCACTCGACCTGCGACCTGACCCTGGCCAGCCGTGAACACGCCCGCTTCAAGCAGACCGATGCCGACGTTGGCAGTTTCGACGGCAGCTACGGCAGCGCGTATTTGGCCCGTCAGGTGGGCCAGAAGTTCGCCCGTGAGATTTTCTTCCTGGGCCGGCCTTACGCCGCCGAGCAGATGCGTCGAATGGGCGCGGTCAACGAGGTGGTCGACCACGCCGAGCTGGAGACCATGGGATTGCAGTGGGCGACCGAGATTAACGCGAAATCGCCTCAGGCGCAACGGATGTTGAAGTACGCGTTCAACCTGCTCGACGATGGGCTGGTGGGTCAGCAGCTGTTCGCCGGGGAGGCAACCCGGTTGGCGTACATGACCGATGAGGCCGTCGAGGGTCGCGACGCGTTCCTGGAAAAGCGCGCCCCGGACTGGACGC
>DASZKQ010000241.1:0-30492 GCA_035552835.1 Mycobacterium sp.
TAGCTCGTGGACTCAAGGATGACGCAGCATCCAGGCGTGATGTGCGGAGTGATAAGGACCGCGGCATCTTCGACATAGCTCAGGTCGGGTGCGCCGTCACGCAAGGGGGTCGGTACGCACACCACTGCGACATCGAAGCCGGCCAGCGCCGCCGAATCGTCGGTAGGCAGGTAACGGCCAGTGCTCATCGCGATCGCGAGGTCACGGTCAGTGATATCGTCGATAAACGTTTCAGATTTGCGTAAGCAATCAATGCGCGTCTTGTCGATGTCGAATCCGACGACCTCGAAACCGACCTCAACAGCACGAATAGCAACCGGTAGGCCCACGTAACCTTGACCGATTACGACGACGCGCCGCGGCTCGCCGCCAGAAATGTCGTACATGGAAGCCCCCGAGGTCAGTTGTCACCGTAAGCGACTACCCGAATACTAGTGGTGTCGCGCCCGCCGTCAGCTAGCACCTTTTGCGGGTTCGCTCTTGATAGCGCTACGGTCGGGCAGGTCAATTGAACACGCGGGAGCTCGTACCGAAATGGGCTGAGAGGGCAGCTGGACAAACGTCCGGGGCTGTCGACCGCAGAACCTGTCCGGGTAATGCCGGCGTAGGAAGGGCGATCCATGACAACCTTGCACGACCGCACCGTCAAGCCTGCCGTGACCACTGGCCCCATCACCGGGTCGCGGAAGATCTACCGTGAGGTGGCCGGCGGCCTGCGGGTGCCCGCGCGCCGGGTGGACCTGACCAACGGCGAACACTTCGACCTCTACGACACCTCGGGTCCCTACACCGATCCGCAAGCTTGCATCGACGTCCACAACGGACTCCTACCGGTACGCGCTCCGTGGATCGCGGCCCGCCAGCCGGCGGGCGGCGCGGCCACCCAGCTCGCCTGGGCTCGCGCGGGCATCGTCACGCCCGAAATGGAGTTTATCGCCGCCCGCGAGGCCCTCGACGTCGAGTTGGTGCGGGCCGAGGTGGCTCGCGGGCGTGCGGTGATCCCGGCGAATCACCGGCACCCGGAATCCGAACCGATGATCATCGGGAAGAAGTTCCTGGTGAAGGTCAACGCCAACATCGGCAACTCGGCGGTCACCTCCTCGATCGAAGAGGAGGTGGACAAGATGGTGTGGGCCACCCGGTGGGGCGCTGACACGATCATGGACCTGTCCACCGGCAAGCGGATCCACGAGACCCGGGAGTGGCTGCTGCGCAACTGCCCCGTCCCGGTGGGCACGGTGCCGATTTACCAGGCGATGGAGAAGGCCAACGGGGACCCGGCGGCGCTGACTTGGGAGATCTACCGGGACACCGTGATCGAGCAGTGCGAGCAGGGCGTGGACTACATGACCGTGCACGCCGGAGTGCTGCTGCGCTACATCCCGTTGACCGTTCGTCGGATCACCGGCATCGTCTCCCGGGGCGGGTCGATCATGGCGGCCTGGTGCCTCGCGCATCACCGCGAGTCATTCCTCTACGAACACTTCGAGGAGCTGTGTGAAATCCTGCGCCGCTACGACGTCACGTTCTCTCTCGGCGACGGCCTGCGTCCCGGTTCCATCGCCGACGCGAACGACCAGGCGCAGCTCGCCGAGCTCAAGACGCTCGGGGAGCTGACCCAAATCGCCCGGCGCCACGACGTGCAGGTGATGATCGAGGGCCCTGGACACGTGCCGATGCACAAAATCATCGAAAATGTGCGTCTGGAAGAGGAATGGTGCGACGAGGCGCCGTTTTACACCCTGGGTCCGCTGGCGACGGATATCGCGCCGGCTTATGACCACATCACCTCGGCGATCGGCGCAGCGATGATCGCCCAAGCCGGAACCGCGATGCTGTGCTACGTCACCCCCAAGGAACACCTGGGCCTACCCGACCGTGACGACGTGAAAACCGGCGTGATCACCTACAAGATCGCCGCTCACAGCGCCGATCTGGCCAAGGGCCATCCGGGTGCCCAAGCCTGGGACGACGCCCTGTCCACCGCCCGGTTCGAGTTCCGCTGGCACGATCAGTTCGCGCTGGCGCTGGACCCGGATACCGCGCGGTCCTATCACGATGAGACGCTGCCGGCGGAACCCGCGAAGACGGCGCATTTCTGCTCGATGTGTGGGCCTAAGTTCTGCTCGATGCGCATCTCCGCCGACGTTCGGGCCTACGCTGAAGAGCACGGACTGTCTACTGTGGAGGCCCTGGAGGCCGGTATGGCTGAGAAGTCCGAGGAGTTCACCGCGGCCGGCGGGAAGGTGTACCTACCAGTGACCGAAGCGTGATCGCTGGGCCCCCCGTCGCGCTGACTATCGCGGGATCGGACTCCGGCGGTGGGGCCGGGTTGCAGGCTGATCTGCGCACGTTCACCGTCTGTGGCGTGCACGGTTGCGTCGCGGTCACCGCGGTGACGGTGCAGAACTCGGTGGGTGTAGCGGGTTTCGTGGAAGTCCCACCGTCCACTGTGGCTGATCAGATCCGGGCAGTGGCGACCGATATCGGAATTGCCGCGGCTAAGACCGGCATGCTCGCCAGCGCGGCGATCATCTCGGCGGTGGTCGAGGTCTGCGACGACATCGGCATCGGTTGCTCGGTGCCGTTGGTGGTCGATCCGGTGGCCGCGTCCATGCACGGCGATCCGCTGCTGGCCAACGACGCTTTGACGGCGTTGCGCTCAGAGTTGCTTCCGCGGGCCACCCTCGTCACTCCAAACCTCGACGAGGTGCGCCTGCTGGTTGGCGTGGACGTCGGATCCCACGCGGACCAGCACGAGGCTGCGCGCGCGCTGCATGCGTTGGGATCCCGGTGGGTCCTGATCAAGGGCGGGCACCTATCTGACGGCGCTGACGATGAACTGTGCCTGGACCTGCTGTATGACGGCACCGACTTCACCGAGTTCACCGGACCCCGGCTAGCTACCCCACACACCCACGGCAGCGGCGACTCACTCGCCGCGGCGATCACCTCCGCGCTTGCCCGCGGCGCCGCAATGCCCGAGGCGGTCGGCTACGGCAAGCGCTACATCAAGCAGGCGATCGCCCACGCCTACCCGCTCGGCGCAGGAATCGGCCCAGTCTCCCCGTTCTGGCGCGTCCAGCCCCCGTGGGATTCCGCCACCCAGCAGGGTTACTGAACGATCGGTGGACGCGCGCACCGGCGGGGCCGTGGACGGCCTCAGGGAAACGAGTGCCTGCGCGACGGCGTCCGCGCGAGCCTAGGCGAGATCCGGCCAGTAGACGATGTTTTCGCCATCGCACTGGCGTTATGCCACAGTGCAGCGATCGGTTGACGTAGACAGCACGTTACCGTCGTGGCCTCGTCACGTCGCGAAACGGGCGGCCGAGCGCTCGCGGGCCTTGGCAGCTTCGACATCCCGATCCTTCGGCGGTGCCGACGTCACCAGCTCGTCGAGCAGGCGCATCGAAACCTCGGCGACAGCGTCGACCGCCCGTTCGAACGCTGCCTCATTGATCCGCGACGGCTTGGTGCAGCCGCTGATCTTCCGCACGTACTGTAACGCGGCGCTGCGGACCTCATCCTGTGTCGCAGGCGGGTCGAAGTTGTGCAGCGGGCGGATATTGCGGCACATATCGACATCTTAGAGCTGCGGAACGTCGGCTACCGATCCGAACGATCGGGGCAGCGTGGCGTCGACGAGCCGGCGCAGCAGAACGCAGGGTGGTACTACGGCGCGACCACGAGCACGTCGAGGCGGCGTGGTCCGTGCACCCCGGAGACACGCACCATCTCGATGTCCACGGTCGCGGACGGGCCGGAGAAGAACGTCAAGGGTCGGCTCGGGTTGAGGCGCGCGATCGCCTCGGGGAATGAGGAGACCACCTGCTCGGCGCGTACCACGCACAGGTGGTAATCCGGTAGCAGCGACAGCGCGCGGCGGCCCATTCCGGCGGTCCCGTCCAGCGCAATTGTTCCGGTTGCAGCGACGGCCAGCGCGCAAGTTGTGATCACTCCGTCCGCACTGTCAAGCGCCGCGTTGCTCAGCGGTGGGTGATCGCCCAGCGCTTCGACGCCGGTGACCCAGTCCGGCGGGATGCCGGCCGGTACCACCAGCCGCCGCACCTCCCGCTGGGCCAGCCGACGCTGCACGGCGGCGGCCACCCCGTCTACGGCGCTATGCAGCACCGTGGCGTCGTAGTCGCAGAGCCGGTTGAGGAAGGCTTCCAGGTCGTCGTCGGTGCTGGTGCGGTAGTCGCGTAGTACCGGCACCGACTCCGGTGTACCGGCCAGCGCGGCCCGCACCCGGCCTAGCACGACGTCGCGTGACGAGGTCACTCGCGGGTCTCCTTGTGTTCCTGTACCCACCACTGCCGGAAGGTCTGGGCCGGCGGGCGGGGGAAGTCGCGCGAGCCCGTCCAGCCGGCTAGCGGTGGTGGCAACGCGCCGATGGTGTCCCGGGACCGGCCCAGCGGCCGGGCGGCCTGCCCGGCCGACAGCGCGGCGCCCCATCGCCGGTGCCCGGACATCGCCCAGCCGGCTGCGGCGAACAGTGCGTCCTGCGCGCTCGGGTGGCCTCGGCTGCGCCGCTGCGCAGCGACCACCTCGTGGCGAAGCTCGACGAGCAGGCTCGGGATATCGATCGCCACCGGGCACACCTCATAACACGCCCCGCACAGCGAGGACGCGTAGGGCAATGCTGAGGCGTGTTCCACGCCGACCAGCAGCGGGGTGAGCACCGCGCCGATCGGCCCCGGGTACACCGAGCCGTAGGCGTGCCCACCGGTGCGCGCGTAGACCGGGCAGATGTTCAGGCACGCCGAGCAGCGGATGCAGCGCAACGCCTGGCGGCCCAGCTCGTCGGCCAGGGTTGCGGTGCGGCCGTTATCCAGCAGCACGATGTGCACCTGCGCCGGTCCGTCGCCTGGGTGCACCCCGGTCCATACCGAGTTGTAGGGATTGCACCGCTCGCCGGTGGACGAGCGTGGCAGCACCTGCAGGAACACCTCCAGGTCCCGCCAGCTGGGCAGGAGTTTTTCGATCCCCACCACGGAGATCAGCGTCTCGGGAAGGGTCAGGCACATCCGGCCGTTTCCCTCCGACTCCGCGACCAGCAGCGAGCCGGTTTCGGCGATGGCGAAGTTCGCACCGCTGATCGCGACCTTGGTCTCCAAAAATCGCCGGCGCAGATGCCGGCGGGCGGCCTCGGCGAGCTGTTGCGGGTCATCGGACAGGTCAGCCGGCGCGTCACCCATGCGGCTGAGGAAGATTTCCCGGATCTCCGCGCGGTTGCGGTGGATCGCCGGGACCAGGATGTGGCTGGGCCGATCCTGGCCGAGCTGGACGATCAGCTCGGCCAGGTCGGTTTCCCAGGCGTCGACGCCGGCCGAGGCCAGCGCGTCCACCAGCCCGATCTCGTCGGTGGCCATCGACTTGACCTTGACGACCTGGGTGTGCCCGGTAGCTGCCACCAGGTCCACCACGATCTGGTTGGCTTCGGTGGCGTCGCGGGCCCAGTGCACCTGCGCGCCGTGCGCGCTGGCCCGCTCCTCGAACTGCTCCAGGTAGCGGTCCAGGTGGGCGAGCACGTCGTCCTTGATCGCGGCGGCGGCGGCGCGCAGCCGCGGCCAGTCGGGCAGCTCCGCGACGCGCTGGTTGCGCCGCTCTCGGATCGTTGTGGTGGCGTGGCGGATGTTGTGTCGCAGCTGCGTGTCATCAACAGCGGCGGCGGCGTTGCGCCGAAACGGTGGGTCATCGAGCCAGACCACGCCCTGCCCACGCGGTGCCGATGATTCGCTCATGCCGGCCGCGCCCGTTGGATATGGACCTCAGCCTTACCGTAGCCGCCGGTGGTGGCGTGCTCGGGGTGGTCGTGCGTGGTCTCGGTGCTGGCGAGAATGTCGGCCAGGTGCAGGGTGCGGACCCCGGAGCGGATCCGGGACAGCCCGCCGCCGATGTGCATCAGGCAGGACCGGTCGCCGGCGCACACCACCTCGGCGCCGGAATCGAGCACCTCGCGCATCTTGTCGGTGAGCATCGCGGTGGACACCTCCGGGTTTTTCAGCGCGAACGTTCCACCGAACCCGCAGCACTCGTGTGCCTCCGGCAGCTCGACCAGGTCCAGGCCCTTGACCTTGCGCAGCAGCCGCAGCGGCCGGTCTCCGACATGCAGCAGCCGCAGCGAGTGGCAGGTGGGGTGATAGGTCACCCGGTGCGGGAAGTAGGCGCCGACGTCATCGGTGCCCAGCACGTCGACCAGGAACTGCGACAGCTCATAGGTCTTGGCCGCCACTTTCTCAGCGGCCCGGGCCAGTACCGGCTGGCCCGCCTTGCGGGCGATCATCGGGTGCTGGTGGCGGATGCTGGCCGTACAGGACCCGGAGGGCACCACCACCGCGTCGTAGCCACCGAAGGTGTCGACGTAGCGCTGCACCAAGGGAACCACGGCATCGAAGTACCCGGTGTTGGTATGCGCCTGCCCGCAGCAGGTCTGGCGCAGCGGGAAGTCCACCCGGTGTCCCAGCCGCTCCAGCAGCCGCACCGTGGAGCGGCCGGTTTCCGGGAACAACCCGTCCACCAGGCAGGTGGTGAACAGCGCCAATCTCACTATGACCGCCTCCCGCCGATGCGTTTGCACCGACGGGATGCCTGCCACGACCACCGGCTAAACCCGAGTTTCCGGCCGCGGAAACCGGGCAGTCTCCGAGCATGGCCACGCTTGCAGCTCAGCTCGTCGAGGTACTCCAGCAAGCCGGCGTACAGCGGGTCTATGGCGTCGTCGGCGACAGCCTCAATCCGGTGGTCGACGCGATCCGCCGCAGCGGTGGATCGGCTCGCAGCGGGATCGACTGGGTGTACGTGCGCAACGAGGAAGCCGGTGCCTTCGCGGCCGCTGCCGAGGCGCAGGTGACCGGTCGGCTCGCGGTCTGCGCCGGCAGCTGCGGACCGGGCAACACCCACCTCTTGCAGGGCCTCTACGACGCCAACCGGTCCGGGGCGCCCGTGCTCGCGCTGGCCTCGCACATCACCTCCACGCAGATCGGCACTGGCTTCTTCCAGGAAACCCACCCGGAGCGGCTATTCGTCGAGTGCTCGCGATACTGCGAGATGATCAGCGGGCCGCAGCAGCTGCCGCGCCTGGCTCGGATCGCAATCCAGGAGGCCGTCGGCGGCGGTGGTGTCGCGGTGCTCGTACTGCCCGGCGACGTCGCCGCCCAGCAGAGCGTGCACCCGACCGGCTCCGGGGCGGTGACGCTCGACCCGCCGTGCGTCGTGCCCGCCGCCGCCGACGTCGACGCCCTGGCCACCCGGCTCGACGCGGCGTACCGGGTCATGATCATGGCCGGGGCAGGCTGCCGGGGAGCTCACCACGAGCTGATGGAACTGGCCGACGTGCTGGCGGCGCCGGTCGGGCACGCCCTGCGCGGCAAGGAGTTCGTCCAGTACGACAACCCGTTCGACGTGGGGATGACTGGTCTGCTCGGCTACGGCGCCTGTTATGAGGCCATGCACGCCGCGGATCTGGTGCTGCTGCTGGGTACCGACTTTCCTTACGACACGTTCCTGCCCCAATCACATACCGTGCAGGTCGACATCGCGGCAACCCAGCTGGGTCGGCGCACACCGCTTGAGCTCGGGATCGTCGGCGACGTGGCCGAGACCATCCGGGCCGTGCTGCCGAAGCTGACCCGCAAGACCGATCGGCGCTTCCTGGCCGACATGCTGCACCGCCATGAGCGCGCTCTGACCCGGGTGGTGGAGGCCTACACCCACGACGTCGAGCGGCACACCCCGATCCATCCCGAATACGCTGCCGCCGAGCTTGACGGCCTTGCCGCCGATGATGCGATCTTCACCAGCGACACCGGCATGTGCAACGTGTGGACCGCCCGCTACATCACCCCGAACGGCCGGCGGCGGATCCTCGGCTCGTTCAAGCACGGCAGCATGGCCAACGCGCTGCCGCATGCGATCGGTGCCCAGCTCGCCGCGCCGGACCGACAGGTGATAGCGATGGCCGGGGACGGGGGGCTGGCCATGCTGCTCGGCGAGCTGCTGACCCTGAAGACTCACCAGCTGCCGGTCAAGGTGGTGGTGTTCAACAACTCCTCGCTGGGCATGGTGAAGCTGGAGATGTTGGTCGCCGGGCTGCCCGAGTACGAGACCGATCACGACCACGTCGACTTCGCCGCCATCGCTCAGGGTGCCGGGTTGTTCGCCCGCCGGGTGCAGGATCCGGCCGCGGTGCCCGACGGGATCGCCGAGGTACTAGCCCATCCCGGGCCGGCGCTGCTCGACCTGGTCACCGACCCGAATGCGCTATCGATGCCGCCGAACATCACTGCGGAGGAGGCCTTGGGCTTCGCCTTGGCGGTGAGCCGCACCGTGCTGGGCGGCGGGGTTGGCAAGATGTTGCAGCTGGCGCGGTCCAACCTGCGCAACATCCCTCGGCCCTAGCCGGCGACCACCTGATCACCGATGCGCTGCCCCTCAGCCGTCGGGGGCTGGCACCGTAATTCGGGCCGGTACCGGCACGCCGAACAGCAGAGCAACGACATCGCTGACGGTATGCACGCCGCGGGACAGGGTGCCGCGTGGATCCACCTGGTACATCTCGGCAATCAGGTAGCGCTCGTCGGGTCCGGCGAAGCCGACTGTGTTCGTCACCCAGTGTTTGCCGTAGGGGTCGGTCTCATACGACCAGCCGTCCTTGTTCCCGGCCAGCTGGTCGGAGCCCGCCGCCCAGATTCCCCACTGCTGGTTGGGCGCGACCCTGCGCAGCGCGTCGACGAGATAGACGCGGTCGGTCGGGTTCACTTGGGTGAAGACGTAGTGCGTGAGGGCGGCCAGGTCATCGGTGGTGCACTTGACGAAGCCCCAGTACGTCTTGGCCGTGAAGCCGGGCACGAAGTGCAGGCCGGTCATGCCGTACTGGCCGCGGAACCGGGCCAGCATGTCCTCGCCGCCGTACTTCGCCCACAGCCGGTCCGACGCGGCGTTGTCGGAGAAGTTGAGCATGGTGGCCATGTCGTGCCGGTCGGCGGCGGTCAGGGTGATCTGGCCGGCCCGCTGACGGCGCAGCAGGTCGGTCGCGATCGCCAGTTTGATGGTGGACGCGGTCCAACCCTCGTGCTGAGTCGGCCCGAATCGCCACACTGCGCCGGTCTGCCGGTCGGTGAATACCACGGCCAGGTAGCCATTACCGCTGACGTTGCGGCTGATGTAGGCGCCAGCGGCGGCGAAGCGCTGCTGCTGGGTGCAACTCCACGCCGGATCCGGGCAATCCGCCGGCGGTGGCGACGGTCGCGGCGGCGGCGGCGCCACGGCAGGTGTCGCCGGTAGCACTACCTCCGGTGATGCGAGCACCTGTGGCGCTGAGGCTTTCGATACCGCGGGCGGATCGGCGGGGCCCGCGCAGCCGACCACGATGCTCGCCGCGCAGGCGAGCACCAGCGTCACTGCGAGACGAGGACAGCGTTGCAGGTTCGTGATGGCGGGACGTTACCCCACCGGTAACCGTCTGTGGTAAACGCCAACGCCGAAATTGGGAGCGCCTGATCAACTCGAACAGGTGACTCGGCGATGTCGGCTAACAGAACGGGGTCTTCTCACGCTTAGTGAGAAGTACATTCAGTAGCGAGGTTGGGGGGGCCATGTTCAGTCTGCGTAGCGCCGTGATCGCCCTGGTGGCGAGCGCTGCGCTTGTCCTGGTGTTAGCGGGTGTGTCCGCTGGGGTGTTCAGCACCCAGCCTTCACCGCCGCCGGTTGGTCAGTCTGTCTCGGTGCATCAGGATGGCGCTGTCCCTGCCCGCACCGCACCGGTGCCTCCGAATATCGCTGCACCACCGCCTGCTGCCCCGGCACCACAGCCTGCTGCCCCGGTACCTGCACCTGCTGCACCAGCGCCTGCCGCTCCGGCGCGTCACGATCTCGCCGTCCCTGCGCCCGCTCCGATGCCTTCGCAGCCCGTAACCCACTACCGCCAGGTGCAGCAGCCTGCCCCAGCGGTCACCCCTCCGGTGTCGGTCGCACCCGCTCAGGCTGCCCGGCCGGCGTCCCCACCACCGTCAGCGGCATTGCCCGCACGCGAGGCCAAGTCGCGCACGGTCAACACCGAACCTTGTGCCTGCGACGGCAGGATGCGGCAGGTGTCCACGCACTGGGACCCGCCCCAAGGCTGATTCGGATCGCCACGGCGGCGCGCCGGGCGGATCGATTCCGCGCCGTGAACTCGACGGTACCGACCTCCTGGTCGACGAAAACGTCGTGGTGTCGAATTCGCGACTGACGAGAACGCACCTGCCGGCTACGACACTAGAGCTCGGGGCTGGATGCACGGGCCCAGAACCGTTGCGGGATCCGGCCTGCTAGCCGGGCATTCCGACCGGCCTGCACGGCTAGCCGCATCGCTTCGGCCATCCGCGGTGGGTCCTCGGCTCGGGTGACGGCGCTGGCCAGCAGCACCGCATCGCAACCCAGCTCCATTGCGAAAGCGGCCTCTGAGGCGGTGCCGATCCCAGCGTCGAGGACTACCGGCACCCGGGCCTGCGCCACGATCATCTCGATGTTATGCGGATTGCGGATACCCAGGCCAGTTCCGATCGGCGAGCCCAGCGGCATCACCGCCGCGCATCCCACATCGGCGAGTCTGCGGGCCAGCACCGGGTCGTCGTTGGTGTAGGGCAGCACCGTGAAGCCGTCGTCGACGAGCTGCTCAGCGGCGTCGAGCAGCTCGATCGGGTCGGGCAACAAGGTGCGGTCGTCGGCGATGACCTCAAGCTTGACCCAGGACGTCTGCAGGGCCTCCCGGCCCAGCGCAGCGGTGAGCACCGCTTCCGCGGCGCTGCGGCAACCCGCAGTATTGGGCAACGGCTCGATTCCGTGCCGAGCCAACACGTCAAGTACGCCGGCACCGCCGGCGGTGATGTCGATTCGGCGGATAGCGACCGTGGTGAGCTCAGTTTGCGCGGCGAGCAGCGCCTGCTCCAGGATGGCCAGATTGGCGGCGCCCCCGGTTCCCAGGATCAGTCGCGAGCCGAATTCGCGACCGGCGATGACCAGCGGATCGTCTGCCATCTGCGTCAACCTCCCTGCACCGCGGTAACCACGTCGATCGATGCGCCATCGCGCAATGCCGTGCCGGCCCAGAAAGCGCGGGGCACCACGGCGCCGTCCAGAGCCACCGCGACACCGCGCGGCGGGGTGCCGAGCCGCGAGAGCACATCGGCCAGCGCGCTACCGTCGGGCAGTTCCCAGCATTGTCCATTCACGGTGACCGTCATGGCACCTCGCTTACCAGGCGTGCCGGCGTAGCCGGCCGCGCCTCCGCTGGCACGGGCTCACCACGCAGCAATGCGAGCACCGCGTCGGCGGTCAGCGGGGCCAGCAGGATCCCGTTGCGGTGGTGACCGGTGGCAGCGAGCACGCCAGGCTCCAGCTCTCCGATCACCGGAAGGTTGTCCGGGCTGCCCGGACGCAGCCCCGCCGCTACTTCCTCCAGCGTGTACTCCGCGATCGCGGGCAGCACCCGCTCGGCGTCGGTGAGCAGCTCGCGTACGCCACCGGCCGTGACATCGGTGTCGAAGCCGGTCTCCCGCTGGGTGGCGCCCAGCACCAGCCCTCCGCCGTCGCGCGGCACCAGGTAGCTGTGTCGCCCCCCGACGATCGCGCGGACGGTCCGCGACGGCGGCGCCAACGTGCCCGGCCGGGACCTCAACCGCATTATCTCCCCTTTCACGGGGCGGATGACTCGAGCCAGGGTGGGGTGCAGCGCGGCGCTGTGCGCACCCGCGGCCAACACGACCACATCAGCCGCCGGTATCCGGGCACACCGTTGGCCGGAAAAGTGCACCCCGGCGCCACGGCAAGACGCCAGCAGAGCCGCCAGCAGAGCCCGATTGTCCACCGAAAGGTCACCTGGGACCGACAGCGCCCGGCACACCTGCGGACCCAGGGACGGCTCGGCCCGGCGCGCTTGCCGGCCGGACAGCAGTTCCACCTGCCGTCCGATCCGGGACAGCTGCTCGGCGAGCCGGTCGAGGTCGGCGCGGTCGCCGGGATCTACCGCGACCACGAACGTGCCCCGGGTCCGGAGGCCAGGGTCGGCGCCGGCGGCGACGAGCTCACCGGCGAATGCCGGCCAGCGGCGCAGCGAGGCCGTTCCTAGCGCGAGTACTTCCGCCTCACCGGGCGCTGCCTCGGTAACTGGGGCGAGCATCCCGCCGGCGACGCGCGAAGCACCCGATCCCGGCGCGGGATCATGCACGGTCACTGCAAATCCCGCAGACGCCGCGCGCCACGCGCAGCTCAACCCGATGATGCCGCCACCAACCACGGCGACGCTGCCAGCCGAACCGCTCATCACGCTCCCTGCGCCGGCATGACCCGGATCAGGTTCGACGGTCGAGGTCGCCAGGACCCCCTCTCAGCCCGGTCAGGCTCCCGTGCGGACCGGTTTCCACCCTACCTCGATACGGTCGCGAGATGGACGGCGAGCAGATCAGGGTCCGGCTCGCCGACGCGCGGCTGTACCTGTGCACCGACGCGCGGACCGACCGGGGCGACCTTGCCGAATTCGCCGACGCGGCGCTGACCGGGGGCGTGGACATCATCCAGTTACGAGACAAGGCCCTGGAGGCCCGGCCCGAGCTCGCCGCTCTTGAGATACTCGCCGACGCATGCCGGCGCCATGGCGCGTTGCTAGCGGTGAACGACCGGGCCGACGTCGCGCTGGCCGCCGGGGCCCACGTGCTGCACCTGGGCCAGGACGATCTGCCGGTCCGCTGGGCACGCCGGATTCTCGGCGACGAGGTGGCGATCGGCCGTTCCACGCGTGATCCAGTGCAGGCAGCCGACGCCGCCGGCCAGGCCGGGGTGGACTACTTCTGCGCGGGGCCCTGCTGGGCCACCCCGACGAAACCGGGGCGCCCGGCCGCCGGGCTCGACCTGATCCGTCGCATCGCGACGACAAACCCGACCCGGACGTGGTTCGCCATCGGCGGCATCGAGAACACCCAACGGCTGGATCAGGTGCGTACCGCCGGTGCGCACCGCGTCGTGGTGGTGCGCGCGATCACTGAGGCAACTGATCCGCAGGCGACCGCCGCCAGCTTCGCACAGCGGTTGCGGTCATCGCGCTAGCGTTCGTCGGCCGATGGCGGCCCCGTGAGCAGGGTCAGCCCGTAGGCGGACAGCACCTCCCGGATCGGTTGGTAGTACGTCTGCCCGCCGAGCAGGCAACCGCCGGTGCCGCCGGATAAGGTGCCCTGAGCTTGGGTGCCGCTCATGATGGAGCCACCGGAATCACCAGCCTCAGCGCACATATTGGTCCTGGTAAGGCCGTTGACCACGTCGCCATCTCCGTAGTTGACGGTCTCGTCGACGGCCTCCACCTTGCCGCAGTGGTGCCCGCTAGTGGACCCGGACAGGCAGACCTGGTCGCCCACCGCAGCCGGGGCGTCCCCCGCCACGTTGAGGTAGCCGTCGTCGCTGTCGACGTCGTGAGTCTGCTGCCAGGCCTTCGATGTCACCTCGACCAGCCCGAAGTCATGACCGGGGAACGTCGTTTTTGCGACTGGTCCGATGGCGGTGCCGTCGGGCCCGGACCAGGTGCCACCCAGCTTGGTGCAGTGCCCGGCGGTGATGACGTAGCGGGTACGGCCCGAGATGGCATTGAAGCCAACCGAGCAGCGCCCGCCCACGCTGGTGGTGATCGTGTCACCGCCGCGGAGGTCGGCCAGCAACCGCGGGCGACCGTTGACGTGCTCGATGCGCACGTTGCGTTGACCTGCGGTGAAGGTCCGAGCAGCCGCGTCGTCGGTCGTCGACACCACGACAGAGTTGCTGGCCGGGTCGACGTACCAGCCGGTCACCGAGTTCGGGACCAAGCGCGAGCGGGCATCCAACACCGCCATCAGGCCCTGCAAGGCCAGCAACCGCTGCGCCGAGCTGATGGGCTCCGGCGATGCGGGCGCAGCCGACGCAGGTACCGCGACGCCCACGCTGAGCACGACGCCTATGGCAGCCGCCAGCACGCGACGGTGGCTTCGGACGAGCACGGATCAGGTCCTCTCGGTTGAGTTACATGACCCACAGAGCTCCCCGACGGTCGCTCAACGCTATGGATCAGTCACGCAATGGTGAAGAGACCATTCGATGGAAACCAGTAACCTATACGGTGCGTACTTATATCACTACTGGTAGTGGCTGCTCAAGAACAATCTCCGCGGTCGCCGAGGAACCTTGAGCCATCAGGGTGGCGCAGAACAGTGTGGGTAGGTGGGATCGGGAAGCCCACCATGGCGAACGCTACGGTGGTACTTCTAGGCCGTCCCGATCTGCTGCTGAGGACCTTAATGACGACGACCTCGGACACCGTCCGGTTACTGCACGAACTCGAGCCGGTGGTCACCGAGAATCTTCACCGGCACCTGGCCGCCGCCAAAGAGTGGATGCCGCACGAGTATGTGCCGTGGAGTCTCGGCCGCGACTACGCCGATCTCGGCGGGCAGGCCTGGGACCCCGAGCAGTCGCGGCTGTCGCCGATCGCCCGGACCTCGCTGGAGGTCAACCTCCTCACCGAGGACAACCTGCCCAGCTATCACCGAGAGATCGAGCGCGCGTTCGGGCGCGATGGCGCCTGGGGGACCTGGGTGCACCGCTGGACCGCCGAGGAAGGTCGGCACGCCTACTGCATCCGCGACTACCTGTTGGTCACCCGGGGCGTCGATCCCGTGGAGCTGGAGCGGGCCCGGATGCAGGTCATGCAAACCGGCTACCACACTCAGGAAGCGCCACTGCTCCATGTCCTGGCCTACGTCTCCTTCCAGGAACTCGCCACCCGGATCTCGCATCGCAACACTGGCCGCTATGCCGGCGACCCCATCGCCGAACGGCTGCTCACCCGGGTCTCCACCGACGAGAACCTGCACATGGTCTTCTACCGCAATCTGCTCAAGGCCGCCCTCGACGTCTCCCCCGGCCCCACCCTTCGGGCGATCACCGACGAGGTCATCGCGTTCAACATGCCCGGCATCGTCATCCCCGGCTTTGCTCGCAAAGCCGCGCAGATCGCCCGGGCCGGTATCTACGATCTGCGGATCCACCACGATGAAGTGCTCCTGCCGCTGCTCCGGCATTGGGGAGTGTTCGACCTTGAGGGCCTCGATGCGGAGGGTGAGAAGGCCCGCGTCGAGTTAGCCGAGTTCCTCACTCAACTCGACGGGCAGGCCAGCCGATTCGAGCAGCGCCGCGCGCAGGCCCAAGCTCGAGCCGCAGCGCAGTCGTGAGTGGGAAACAGTGTTATAACACTGTTTCCCACTCACGACTGCGCTGCGGCTCGAGCTTGGGCCTGCGCGCGGCGCTGCTCGAATCGGCTGGCCTGCCCGTCGAGTTGAGTGAGGAACTCGGCTAACTCGACGCGGGCCTTCTCACCCTCCGCATCGAGGCCCTCAAGGTCGAACACTCCCCAATGCCGGAGCAGCGGCAGGAGCACTTCATCGTGGTGGATCCGCAGATCGTAGATACCGGCCCGGGCGATCTGCGCGGCTTTGCGAGCAAAGCCGGGGATGACGATGCCGGGCATGTTGAACGCGATGACCTCGTCGGTGATCGCCCGAAGGGTGGGGCCGGGGGAGACGTCGAGGGCGGCCTTGAGCAGATTGCGGTAGAAGACCATGTGCAGGTTCTCGTCGGTGGAGACCCGGGTGAGCAGCCGTTCGGCGATGGGGTCGCCGGCATAGCGGCCAGTGTTGCGATGCGAGATCCGGGTGGCGAGTTCCTGGAAGGAGACGTAGGCCAGGACATGGAGCAGTGGCGCTTCCTGAGTGTGGTAGCCGGTTTGCATGACCTGCATCCGGGCCCGCTCCAGCTCCACGGGATCGACGCCCCGGGTGACCAACAGGTAGTCGCGGATGCAGTAGGCGTGCCGACCTTCCTCGGCGGTCCAGCGGTGCACCCAGGTCCCCCAGGCGCCATCGCGCCCGAACGCGCGCTCGATCTCTCGGTGATAGCTGGGCAGGTTGTCCTCGGTGAGGAGGTTGACCTCCAGCGAGGTCCGGGCGATCGGCGACAGCCGCGACTGCTCGGGGTCCCAGGCCTGCCCGCCGAGATCGGCGTAGTCGCGGCCGAGACTCCACGGCACATACTCGTGCGGCATCCACTCTTTGGCGGCGGCCAGGTGCCGGTGAAGATTCTCGGTGACCACCGGCTCGAGTTCGTGCAGTAACCGGACGGTGTCCGAGGTCGTCGTCATTAAGGTCCTCAGCAGCAGATCGGGACGGCCTAGAAGTACCACCGTAGCGTTCGCCATGGTGGGCTTCCCGATCCCACCTACCCACACTGTTCTGCGCCACCCTGATGGCTCAAGGTTCCTCGGCGACCGCGGAGATTGTTCTTGAGCAGCCACTACCAGTAGTGATATAAGTACGCACCGTATAGGTTACTGGTTTCCATCGAATGGTCTCTTCACCATTGCGTGACTGATCCATAGCGTTGAGCGACCGTCGGGGAGCTCTGTGGGTCATGTAACTCAACCGAGAGGACCTGATCCGTGCTCGTCCGAAGCCACCGTCGCGTGCTGGCGGCTGCCATAGGCGTCGTGCTCAGCGTGGGCGTCGCGGTACCTGCGTCGGCTGCGCCCGCATCGCCGGAGCCCATCAGCTCGGCGCAGCGGTTGCTGGCCTTGCAGGGCCTGATGGCGGTGTTGGATGCCCGCTCGCGCTTGGTCCCGAACTCGGTGACCGGCTGGTACGTCGACCCGGCCAGCAACTCTGTCGTGGTGTCGACGACCGACGACGCGGCTGCTCGGACCTTCACCGCAGGTCAACGCAACGTGCGCATCGAGCACGTCAACGGTCGCCCGCGGTTGCTGGCCGACCTCCGCGGCGGTGACACGATCACCACCAGCGTGGGCGGGCGCTGCTCGGTTGGCTTCAATGCCATCTCGGGCCGTACCCGCTACGTCATCACCGCCGGGCACTGCACCAAGCTGGGTGGCACCTGGTCCGGGCCCGACGGCACCGCCATCGGACCAGTCGCAAAAACGACGTTCCCCGGTCATGACTTCGGGCTGGTCGAGGTGACATCGAAGGCCTGGCAGCAGACTCACGACGTCGACAGCGACGACGGCTACCTCAACGTGGCGGGGGACGCCCCGGCTGCGGTGGGCGACCAGGTCTGCCTGTCCGGGTCCACTAGCGGGCACCACTGCGGCAAGGTGGAGGCCGTCGACGAGACCGTCAACTACGGAGATGGCGACGTGGTCAACGGCCTTACCAGGACCAATATGTGCGCTGAGGCTGGTGATTCCGGTGGCTCCATCATGAGCGGCACCCAAGCTCAGGGCACCTTATCCGGCGGCACCGGCGGTTGCCTGCTCGGCGGGCAGACGTACTACCAACCGATCCGGGAGGTGCTGTCCGCCTACGGGCTGACCCTGCTCACGGGGCCGCCATCGGCCGACGAACGCTAGCGCGATGACCGCAACCGCTGTGCGAAGCTGGCGGCGGTCGCCTGCGGATCAGTTGCCTCAGTGATCGCGCGCACCACCACGACGCGGTGCGCACCGGCGGTACGCACCTGATCCAGCCGTTGGGTGTTCTCGATGCCGCCGATGGCGAACCACGTCCGGGTCGGGTTTGTCGTCGCGATGCGACGGATCAGGTCGAGCCCGGCGGCCGGGCGCCCCGGTTTCGTCGGGGTGGCCCAGCAGGGCCCCGCGCAGAAGTAGTCCACCCCGGCCTGGCCGGCGGCGTCGGCTGCCTGCACTGGATCACGCGTGGAACGGCCGATCGCCACCTCGTCGCCGAGAATCCGGCGTGCCCAGCGGACCGGCAGATCGTCCTGGCCCAGGTGCAGCACGTGGGCCCCGGCGGCCAGCGCGACGTCGGCCCGGTCGTTCACCGCTAGCAACGCGCCATGGCGCCGGCATGCGTCGGCGAGTATCTCAAGAGCGGCGAGCTCGGGCCGGGCCTCCAGGGCCTTGTCTCGTAACTGGATGATGTCCACGCCCCCGGTCAGCGCCGCGTCGGCGAATTCGGCAAGGTCGCCCCGGTCGGTCCGCGCGTCGGTGCACAGGTACAGCCGCGCGTCGGCGAGCCGGACCCTGATCTGCTCGCCGTCCATCTCGCGACCGTATCGAGGTAGGGTGGAAACCGGTCCGCACGGGAGCCTGACCGGGCTGAGAGGGGGTCCTGGCGACCTCGACCGTCGAACCTGATCCGGGTCATGCCGGCGCAGGGAGCGTGATGAGCGGTTCGGCTGGCAGCGTCGCCGTGGTTGGTGGCGGCATCATCGGGTTGAGCTGCGCGTGGCGCGCGGCGTCTGCGGGATTTGCAGTGACCGTGCATGATCCCGCGCCGGGATCGGGTGCTTCGCGCGTCGCCGGCGGGATGCTCGCCCCAGTTACCGAGGCAGCGCCCGGTGAGGCGGAAGTACTCGCGCTAGGAACGGCCTCGCTGCGCCGCTGGCCGGCATTCGCCGGTGAGCTCGTCGCCGCCGGCGCCGACCCTGGCCTCCGGACCCGGGGCACGTTCGTGGTCGCGGTAGATCCCGGCGACCGCGCCGACCTCGACCGGCTCGCCGAGCAGCTGTCCCGGATCGGACGGCAGGTGGAACTGCTGTCCGGCCGGCAAGCGCGCCGGGCCGAGCCGTCCCTGGGTCCGCAGGTGTGCCGGGCGCTGTCGGTCCCAGGTGACCTTTCGGTGGACAATCGGGCTCTGCTGGCGGCTCTGCTGGCGTCTTGCCGTGGCGCCGGGGTGCACTTTTCCGGCCAACGGTGTGCCCGGATACCGGCGGCTGATGTGGTCGTGTTGGCCGCGGGTGCGCACAGCGCCGCGCTGCACCCCACCCTGGCTCGAGTCATCCGCCCCGTGAAAGGGGAGATAATGCGGTTGAGGTCCCGGCCGGGCACGTTGGCGCCGCCGTCGCGGACCGTCCGCGCGATCGTCGGGGGGCGACACAGCTACCTGGTGCCGCGCGACGGCGGAGGGCTGGTGCTGGGCGCCACCCAGCGGGAGACCGGCTTCGACACCGATGTCACGGCCGGTGGCGTACGCGAGCTGCTCACCGACGCCGAGCGGGTGCTGCCCGCGATCGCGGAGTACACGCTGGAGGAAGTAGCGGCGGGGCTGCGTCCGGGCAGCCCGGACAACCTTCCGGTGATCGGAGAGCTGGAGCCTGGCGTGCTCGCTGCCACCGGTCACCACCGCAACGGGATCCTGCTGGCCCCGCTGACCGCCGACGCGGTGCTCGCATTGCTGCGTGGTGAGCCCGTGCCAGCGGAGGCGCGGCCGGCTACGCCGGCACGCCTGGTAAGCGAGGTGCCATGACGGTCACCGTGAATGGACAATGCTGGGAACTGCCCGACGGTAGCGCGCTGGCCGATGTGCTCTCGCGGCTCGGCACCCCGCCGCGCGGTGTCGCGGTGGCTCTGGACGGCGCCGTGGTGCCCCGCGCTTTCTGGGCCGGCACGGCATTGCGCGATGGCGCATCGATCGACGTGGTTACCGCGGTGCAGGGAGGTTGACGCAGATGGCAGACGATCCGCTGGTCATCGCCGGTCGCGAATTCGGCTCGCGACTGATCCTGGGAACCGGGGGCGCCGCCAATCTGGCCATCCTGGAGCAGGCGCTGCTCGCCGCGCAAACTGAGCTCACCACGGTCGCTATCCGCCGAATCGACATCACCGCCGGCGGTGCCGGCGTACTTGACGTGTTGGCTCGGCACGGAATCGAGCCGTTGCCCAATACTGCGGGTTGCCGCAGCGCCGCGGAAGCGGTGCTCACCGCTGCGCTGGGCCGGGAGGCCCTGCAGACGTCCTGGGTCAAGCTTGAGGTCATCGCCGACGACCGCACCTTGTTGCCCGACCCGATCGAGCTGCTCGACGCCGCTGAGCAGCTCGTCGACGACGGCTTCACGGTGCTGCCCTACACCAACGACGACCCGGTGCTGGCCCGCAGACTCGCCGATGTGGGATGCGCGGCGGTGATGCCGCTGGGCTCGCCGATCGGAACTGGCCTGGGTATCCGCAATCCGCATAACATCGAGATGATCGTGGCGCAGGCCCGGGTGCCGGTAGTCCTCGACGCTGGGATCGGCACCGCCTCAGAGGCCGCTTTCGCAATGGAGCTGGGTTGCGATGCGGTGCTGCTGGCCAGCGCCGTCACCCGAGCCGAGGACCCACCGCGGATGGCCGAAGCGATGCGGCTAGCCGTGCAGGCCGGTCGGAATGCCCGGCTAGCAGGCCGGATCCCGCAACGGTTCTGGGCCCGTGCATCCAGCCCCGAGCTCTAGTGTCGTAGCCGGCAGGTGCGTTCTCGTCAGTCGCGAATTCGACACCACGACGTTTTCGTCGACCAGGAGGTCGGTACCGTCGAGTTCACGGCGCGGAATCGATCCGCCCGGCGCGCCGCCGTGGCGATCCGAATCAGCCTTGGGGCGGGTCCCAGTGCGTGGACACCTGCCGCATCCTGCCGTCGCAGGCACAAGGTTCGGTGTTGACCGTGCGCGACTTGGCCTCGCGTGCGGGCAATGCCGCTGACGGTGGTGGGGACGCCGGCCGGGCAGCCTGAGCGGGTGCGACCGACACCGGAGGGGTGACCGCTGGGGCAGGCTGCTGCACCTGGCGGTAGTGGGTTACGGGCTGCGAAGGCATCGGAGCGGGCGCAGGGACGGCGAGATCGTGACGCGCCGGAGCGGCAGGCGCTGGTGCAGCAGGTGCAGGTACCGGGGCAGCAGGCTGTGGTGCCGGGGCAGCAGGCGGTGGTGCAGCGATATTCGGAGGCACCGGTGCGGTGCGGGCAGGGACAGCGCCATCCTGATGCACCGAGACAGACTGACCAACCGGCGGCGGTGAAGGCTGGGTGCTGAACACCCCAGCGGACACACCCGCTAACACCAGGACAAGCGCAGCGCTCGCCACCAGGGCGATCACGGCGCTACGCAGACTGAACATGGCCCCCCCAACCTCGCTACTGAATGTACTTCTCACTAAGCGTGAGAAGACCCCGTTCTGTTAGCCGACATCGCCGAGTCACCTGTTCGAGTTGATCAGGCGCTCCCAATTTCGGCGTTGGCGTTTACCACAGACGGTTACCGGTGGGGTAACGTCCCGCCATCACGAACCTGCAACGCTGTCCTCGTCTCGCAGTGACGCTGGTGCTCGCCTGCGCGGCGAGCATCGTGGTCGGCTGCGCGGGCCCCGCCGATCCGCCCGCGGTATCGAAAGCCTCAGCGCCACAGGTGCTCGCATCACCGGAGGTAGTGCTACCGGCGACACCTGCCGTGGCGCCGCCGCCGCCGCGACCGTCGCCACCGCCGGCGGATTGCCCGGATCCGGCGTGGAGTTGCACCCAGCAGCAGCGCTTCGCCGCCGCTGGCGCCTACATCAGCCGCAACGTCAGCGGTAATGGCTACCTGGCCGTGGTATTCACCGACCGGCAGACCGGCGCAGTGTGGCGATTCGGGCCGACTCAGCACGAGGGTTGGACCGCGTCCACCATCAAACTGGCGATCGCGACCGACCTGCTGCGCCGTCAGCGGGCCGGCCAGATCACCCTGACCGCCGCCGACCGGCACGACATGGCCACCATGCTCAACTTCTCCGACAACGCCGCGTCGGACCGGCTGTGGGCGAAGTACGGCGGCGAGGACATGCTGGCCCGGTTCCGCGGCCAGTACGGCATGACCGGCCTGCACTTCGTGCCCGGCTTCACGGCCAAGACGTACTGGGGCTTCGTCAAGTGCACCACCGATGACCTGGCCGCCCTCACGCACTACGTCTTCACCCAAGTGAACCCGACCGACCGCGTCTATCTCGTCGACGCGCTGCGCAGGGTCGCGCCCAACCAGCAGTGGGGAATCTGGGCGGCGGGCTCCGACCAGCTGGCCGGGAACAAGGACGGCTGGTCGTATGAGACCGACCCCTACGGCAAACACTGGGTGACGAACACAGTCGGCTTCGCCGGACCCGACGAGCGCTACCTGATTGCCGAGATGTACCAGGTGGATCCACGCGGCACCCTGTCCCGCGGCGTGCATACCGTCAGCGATGTCGTTGCTCTGCTGTTCGGCGTGCCGGTACCGGCCCGAATTACGGTGCCAGCCCCCGACGGCTGAGGGGCAGCGCATCGGTGATCAGGTGGTCGCCGGCTAGGGCCGAGGGATGTTGCGCAGGTTGGACCGCGCCAGCTGCAACATCTTGCCAACCCCGCCGCCCAGCACGGTGCGGCTCACCGCCAAGGCGAAGCCCAAGGCCTCCTCCGCAGTGATGTTCGGCGGCATCGATAGCGCATTCGGGTCGGTGACCAGGTCGAGCAGCGCCGGCCCGGGATGGGCTAGTACCTCGGCGATCCCGTCGGGCACCGCGGCCGGATCCTGCACCCGGCGGGCGAACAACCCGGCACCCTGAGCGATGGCGGCGAAGTCGACGTGGTCGTGATCGGTCTCGTACTCGGGCAGCCCGGCGACCAACATCTCCAGCTTCACCATGCCCAGCGAGGAGTTGTTGAACACCACCACCTTGACCGGCAGCTGGTGAGTCTTCAGGGTCAGCAGCTCGCCGAGCAGCATGGCCAGCCCCCCGTCCCCGGCCATCGCTATCACCTGTCGGTCCGGCGCGGCGAGCTGGGCACCGATCGCATGCGGCAGCGCGTTGGCCATGCTGCCGTGCTTGAACGAGCCGAGGATCCGCCGCCGGCCGTTCGGGGTGATGTAGCGGGCGGTCCACACGTTGCACATGCCGGTGTCGCTGGTGAAGATCGCATCATCGGCGGCAAGGCCGTCAAGCTCGGCGGCAGCGTATTCGGGATGGATCGGGGTGTGCCGCTCGACGTCGTGGGTGTAGGCCTCCACCACCCGGGTCAGAGCGCGCTCATGGCGGTGCAGCATGTCGGCCAGGAAGCGCCGATCGGTCTTGCGGGTCAGCTTCGGCAGCACGGCCCGGATGGTCTCGGCCACGTCGCCGACGATCCCGAGCTCAAGCGGTGTGCGCCGACCCAGCTGGGTTGCCGCGATGTCGACCTGCACGGTATGTGATTGGGGCAGGAACGTGTCGTAAGGAAAGTCGGTACCCAGCAGCAGCACCAGATCCGCGGCGTGCATGGCCTCATAACAGGCGCCGTAGCCGAGCAGACCAGTCATCCCCACGTCGAACGGGTTGTCGTACTGGACGAACTCCTTGCCGCGCAGGGCGTGCCCGACCGGCGCCGCCAGCACGTCGGCCAGTTCCATCAGCTCGTGGTGAGCTCCCCGGCAGCCTGCCCCGGCCATGATCATGACCCGGTACGCCGCGTCGAGCCGGGTGGCCAGGGCGTCGACGTCGGCGGCGGCGGGCACGACGCACGGCGGGTCGAGCGTCACCGCCCCGGAGCCGGTCGGGTGCACGCTCTGCTGGGCGGCGACGTCGCCGGGCAGTACGAGCACCGCGACACCACCGCCGCCGACGGCCTCCTGGATTGCGATCCGAGCCAGGCGCGGCAGCTGCTGCGGCCCGCTGATCATCTCGCAGTATCGCGAGCACTCGACGAATAGCCGCTCCGGGTGGGTTTCCTGGAAGAAGCCAGTGCCGATCTGCGTGGAGGTGATGTGCGAGGCCAGCGCGAGCACGGGCGCCCCGGACCGGTTGGCGTCGTAGAGGCCCTGCAAGAGGTGGGTGTTGCCCGGTCCGCAGCTGCCGGCGCAGACCGCGAGCCGACCGGTCACCTGCGCCTCGGCAGCGGCCGCGAAGGCACCGGCTTCCTCGTTGCGCACGTACACCCAGTCGATCCCGCTGCGAGCCGATCCACCGCTGCGGCGGATCGCGTCGACCACCGGATTGAGGCTGTCGCCGACGACGCCATAGACCCGCTGTACGCCGGCTTGCTGGAGTACCTCGACGAGCTGAGCTGCAAGCGTGGCCATGCTCGGAGACTGCCCGGTTTCCGCGGCCGGAAACTCGGGTTTAGCCGGTGGTCGTGGCAGGCATCCCGTCGGTGCAAACGCATCGGCGGGAGGCGGTCATAGTGAGATTGGCGCTGTTCACCACCTGCCTGGTGGACGGGTTGTTCCCGGAAACCGGCCGCTCCACGGTGCGGCTGCTGGAGCGGCTGGGACACCGGGTGGACTTCCCGCTGCGCCAGACCTGCTGCGGGCAGGCGCATACCAACACCGGGTACTTCGATGCCGTGGTTCCCTTGGTGCAGCGCTACGTCGACACCTTCGGTGGCTACGACGCGGTGGTGGTGCCCTCCGGGTCCTGTACGGCCAGCATCCGCCACCAGCACCCGATGATCGCCCGCAAGGCGGGCCAGCCGGTACTGGCCCGGGCCGCTGAGAAAGTGGCGGCCAAGACCTATGAGCTGTCGCAGTTCCTGGTCGACGTGCTGGGCACCGATGACGTCGGCGCCTACTTCCCGCACCGGGTGACCTATCACCCCACCTGCCACTCGCTGCGGCTGCTGCATGTCGGAGACCGGCCGCTGCGGCTGCTGCGCAAGGTCAAGGGCCTGGACCTGGTCGAGCTGCCGGAGGCACACGAGTGCTGCGGGTTCGGTGGAACGTTCGCGCTGAAAAACCCGGAGGTGTCCACCGCGATGCTCACCGACAAGATGCGCGAGGTGCTCGATTCCGGCGCCGAGGTGGTGTGCGCCGGCGACCGGTCCTGCCTGATGCACATCGGCGGCGGGCTGTCCCGGATCCGCTCCGGGGTCCGCACCCTGCACCTGGCCGACATTCTCGCCAGCACCGAGACCACGCACGACCACCCCGAGCACGCCACCACCGGCGGCTACGGTAAGGCTGAGGTCCATATCCAACGGGCGCGGCCGGCATGAGCGAATCATCGGCACCGCGTGGGCAGGGCGTGGTCTGGCTCGATGACCCACCGTTTCGGCGCAACGCCGCCGCCGCTGTTGATGACACGCAGCTGCGACACAACATCCGCCACGCCACCACAACGATCCGAGAGCGGCGCAACCAGCGCGTCGCGGAGCTGCCCGACTGGCCGCGGCTGCGCGCCGCCGCCGCCGCGATCAAGGACGACGTGCTCGCCCACCTGGACCGCTACCTGGAGCAGTTCGAGGAGCGGGCCAGCGCGCACGGCGCGCAGGTGCACTGGGCCCGCGACGCCACCGAAGCCAACCAGATCGTGGTGGACCTGGTGGCAGCTACCGGGCACACCCAGGTCGTCAAGGTCAAGTCGATGGCCACCGACGAGATCGGGCTGGTGGACGCGCTGGCCTCGGCCGGCGTCGACGCCTGGGAAACCGACCTGGCCGAGCTGATCGTCCAGCTCGGCCAGGATCGGCCCAGCCACATCCTGGTCCCGGCGATCCACCGCAACCGCGCGGAGATCCGGGAAATCTTCCTCAGCCGCATGGGTGACGCGCCGGCTGACCTGTCCGATGACCCGCAACAGCTCGCCGAGGCCGCCCGCCGGCATCTGCGCCGGCGATTTTTGGAGACCAAGGTCGCGATCAGCGGTGCGAACTTCGCCATCGCCGAAACCGGCTCGCTGCTGGTCGCGGAGTCGGAGGGAAACGGCCGGATGTGCCTGACCCTTCCCGAGACGCTGATCTCCGTGGTGGGGATCGAAAAACTCCTGCCCAGCTGGCGGGACCTGGAGGTGTTCCTGCAGGTGCTGCCACGCTCGTCCACCGGCGAGCGGTGCAATCCCTACAACTCGGTATGGACCGGGGTGCACCCAGGCGACGGACCGGCGCAGGTGCACATCGTGCTGCTGGATAACGGCCGCACCGCAACCCTGGCCGACGAGCTGGGCCGCCAGGCGTTGCGCTGCATCCGCTGCTCGGCGTGCCTGAACATCTGCCCGGTCTACGCGCGCACCGGTGGGCACGCCTACGGCTCGGTGTACCCGGGGCCGATCGGCGCGGTGCTCACCCCGCTGCTGGTCGGCGTGGAACACGCCTCAGCATTGCCCTACGCGTCCTCGCTGTGCGGGGCGTGTTATGAGGTGTGCCCGGTGGCGATCGATATCCCGAGCCTGCTCGTCGAGCTTCGCCACGAGGTGGTCGCTGCGCAGCGGCGCAGCCGAGGCCACCCGAGCGCGCAGGACGCACTGTTCGCCGCAGCCGGCTGGGCGATGTCCGGGCACCGGCGATGGGGCGCCGCGCTGTCGGCCGGGCAGGCCGCCCGGCCGCTGGGCCGGTCCCGGGACACCATCGGCGCGTTGCCACCACCGCTAGCCGGCTGGACGGGCTCGCGCGACTTCCCCCGCCCGCCGGCCCAGACCTTCCGGCAGTGGTGGGTACAGGAACACAAGGAGACCCGCGAGTGACCTCGTCACGCGACGTCGTGCTAGGCCGGGTGCGGGCCGCGCTGGCCGGTACACCGGAGTCGGTGCCGGTACTACGCGACTACCGCACCAGCACCGACGACGACCTGGAAGCCTTCCTCAACCGGCTCTGCGACTACGACGCCACGGTGCTGCATAGCGCCGTAGACGGGGTGGCCGCCGCCGTGCAGCGTCGGCTGGCCCAGCGGGAGGTGCGGCGGCTGGTGGTACCGGCCGGCATCCCGCCGGACTGGGTCACCGGCGTCGAAGCGCTGGGCGATCACCCACCGCTGAGCAACGCGGCGCTTGACAGTGCGGACGGAGTGATCACAACTTGCGCGCTGGCCGTCGCTGCAACCGGAACAATTGCGCTGGACGGGACCGCCGGAATGGGCCGCCGCGCGCTGTCGCTGCTACCGGATTACCACCTGTGCGTGGTACGCGCCGAGCAGGTGGTCTCCTCATTCCCCGAGGCGATCGCGCGCCTCAACCCGAGCCGACCCTTGACGTTCTTCTCCGGCCCGTCCGCGACCGTGGACATCGAGATGGTGCGTGTCTCCGGGGTGCACGGACCACGCCGCCTCGACGTGCTCGTGGTCGCGCCGTAGTACCACCCTGCGTTCTGCTGCGCCGGCTCGTCGACGCCACGCTGCCCCGATCGTTCGGATCGGTAGCCGACGTTCCGCAGCTCTAAGATGTCGATATGTGCCGCAATATCCGCCCGCTGCACAACTTCGACCCGCCTGCGACACAGGATGAGGTCCGCAGCGCCGCGTTACAGTACGTGCGGAAGATCAGCGGCTGCACCAAGCCGTCGCGGATCAATGAGGCAGCGTTCGAACGGGCGGTCGACGCTGTCGCCGAGGTTTCGATGCGCCTGCTCGACGAGCTGGTGACGTCGGCACCGCCGAAGGATCGGGATGTCGAAGCTGCCAAGGCCCGCGAGCGCTCGGCCGCCCGTTTCGCGACGTGACGAGGCCACGACGGTAACGTGCTGTCTACGTCAACCGATCGCTGCACTGTGGCATAACGCCAGTGCGATGGCGAAAACATCGTCTACTGGCCGGATCTCGCCTAGGCTCGCGCGGACGCCGTCGCGCAGGCACTCGTTTCCCTGAGGCCGTCCACGGCCCCGCCGGTGCGCGCGTCCACCGATCGTTCAGTAACCCTGCTGGGTGGCGGAATCCCACGGGGGCTGGACGCGCCAGAACGGGGAGACTGGGCCGATTCCTGCGCCGAGCGGGTAGGCGTGGGCGATCGCCTGCTTGATGTAGCGCTTGCCGTAGCCGACCGCCTCGGGCATTGCGGCGCCGCGGGCAAGCGCGGAGGTGATCGCCGCGGCGAGTGAGTCGCCGCTGCCGTGGGTGTGTGGGGTAGCTAGCCGGGGTCCGGTGAACTCGGTGAAGTCGGTGCCGTCATACAGCAGGTCCAGGCACAGTTCATCGTCAGCGCCGTCAGATAGGTGCCCGCCCTTGATCAGGACCCACCGGGATCCCAACGCATGCAGCGCGCGCGCAGCCTCGTGCTGGTCCGCGTGGGATCCGACGTCCACGCCAACCAGCAGGCGCACCTCGTCGAGGTTTGGAGTGACGAGGGTGGCCCGCGGAAGCAACTCTGAGCGCAACGCCGTCAAAGCGTCGTTGGCCAGCAGCGGATCGCCGTGCATGGACGCGGCCACCGGATCGACCACCAACGGCACCGAGCAACCGATGCCGATGTCGTCGCAGACCTCGACCACCGCCGAGATGATCGCCGCGCTGGCGAGCATGCCGGTCTTAGCCGCGGCAATTCCGATATCGGTCGCCACTGCCCGGATCTGATCAGCCACAGTGGACGGTGGGACTTCCACGAAACCCGCTACACCCACCGAGTTCTGCACCGTCACCGCGGTGACCGCGACGCAACCGTGCACGCCACAGACGGTGAACGTGCGCAGATCAGCCTGCAACCCGGCCCCACCGCCGGAGTCCGATCCCGCGATAGTCAGCGCGACGGGGGGCCCAGCGATCACGCTTCGGTCACTGGTAGGTACACCTTCCCGCCGGCCGCGGTGAACTCCTCGGACTTCTCAGCCATACCGGCCTCCAGGGCCTCCACAGTAGACAGTCCGTGCTCTTCAGCGTAGGCCCGAACGTCGGCGGAGATGCGCATCGAGCAGAACTTAGGCCCACACATCGAGCAGAAATGCGCCGTCTTCGCGGGTTCCGCCGGCAGCGTCTCATCGTGATAGGACCGCGCGGTATCCGGGTCCAGCGCCAGCGCGAACTGATCGTGCCAGCGGAACTCGAACCGGGCGGTGGACAGGGCGTCGTCCCAGGCTTGGGCACCCGGATGGCCCTTGGCCAGATCGGCGCTGTGAGCGGCGATCTTGTAGGTGATCACGCCGGTTTTCACGTCGTCACGGTCGGGTAGGCCCAGGTGTTCCTTGGGGGTGACGTAGCACAGCATCGCGGTTCCGGCTTGGGCGATCATCGCTGCGCCGATCGCCGAGGTGATGTGGTCATAAGCCGGCGCGATATCCGTCGCCAGCGGACCCAGGGTGTAAAACGGCGCCTCGTCGCACCATTCCTCTTCCAGACGCACATTTTCGATGATTTTGTGCATCGGCACGTGTCCAGGGCCCTCGATCATCACCTGCACGTCGTGGCGCCGGGCGATTTGGGTCAGCTCCCCGAGCGTCTTGAGCTCGGCGAGCTGCGCCTGGTCGTTCGCGTCGGCGATGGAACCGGGACGCAGGCCGTCGCCGAGAGAGAACGTGACGTCGTAGCGGCGCAGGATTTCACACAGCTCCTCGAAGTGTTCGTAGAGGAATGACTCGCGGTGATGCGCGAGGCACCAGGCCGCCATGATCGACCCGCCCCGGGAGACGATGCCGGTGATCCGACGAACGGTCAACGGGATGTAGCGCAGCAGCACTCCGGCGTGCACGGTCATGTAGTCCACGCCCTGCTCGCACTGCTCGATCACGGTGTCCCGGTAGATCTCCCAAGTCAGCGCCGCCGGGTCCCCGTTGGCCTTCTCCATCGCCTGGTAAATCGGCACCGTGCCCACCGGGACGGGGCAGTTGCGCAGCAGCCACTCCCGGGTCTCGTGGATCCGCTTGCCGGTGGACAGGTCCATGATCGTGTCAGCGCCCCACCGGGTGGCCCACACCATCTTGTCCACCTCCTCTTCGATCGAGGAGGTGACCGCCGAGTTGCCGATGTTGGCGTTGACCTTCACCAGGAACTTCTTCCCGATGATCATCGGTTCGGATTCCGGGTGCCGGTGATTCGCCGGGATCACCGCACGCCCGCGAGCCACCTCGGCCCGCACCAACTCGACGTCGAGGGCCTCGCGGGCGGCGATAAACTCCATTTCGGGCGTGACGATGCCCGCGCGAGCCCAGGCGAGCTGGGTGGCCGCGCCGCCCGCCGGCTGGCGGGCCGCGATCCACGGAGCGCGTACCGGTAGGAGTCCGTTGTGGACGTCGATGCAAGCTTGCGGATCGGTGTAGGGACCCGAGGTGTCGTAGAGGTCGAAGTGTTCGCCGTTGGTCAGGTCCACCCGGCGCGCGGGCACCCGCAGGCCGCCGGCCACCTCACGGTAGATCTTCCGCGACCCGGTGATGGGGCCAGTGGTCACGGCAGGCTTGACGGTGCGGTCGTGCAAGGTTGTCATGGATCGCCCTTCCTACGCCGGCATTACCCGGACAGGTTCTGCGGTCGACAGCCCCGGACGTTTGTCCAGCTGCCCTCTCAGCCCATTTCGGTACGAGCTCCCGCGTGTTCAATTGACCTGCCCGACCGTAGCGCTATCAAGAGCGAACCCGCAAAAGGTGCTAGCTGACGGCGGGCGCGACACCACTAGTATTCGGGTAGTCGCTTACGGTGACAACTGACCTCGGGGGCTTCCATGTACGACATTTCTGGCGGCGAGCCGCGGCGCGTCGTCGTAATCGGTCAAGGTTACGTGGGCCTACCGGTTGCTATTCGTGCTGTTGAGGTCGGTTTCGAGGTCGTCGGATTCGACATCGACAAGACGCGCATTGATTGCTTACGCAAATCTGAAACGTTTATCGACGATATCACTGACCGTGACCTCGCGATCGCGATGAGCACTGGCCGTTACCTGCCTACCGACGATTCGGCGGCGCTGGCCGGCTTCGATGTCGCAGTGGTGTGCGTACCGACCCCCTTGCGTGACGGCGCACCCGACCTGAGCTATGTCGAAGATGCCGCGGTCCTTATCACTCCGCACATCACGCCTGGATGCTGCGTCATCCTTGAGTCCACGAGCTA